>JAFKFE010000662.1 GCA_017308345.1 Alphaproteobacteria bacterium
ACTGCCTTACCGCACGACGCCGGGCTCGGCCTCCAATGCCGCGGATGCCCAGGGGGCCTATGAGACGATGATGGCGCTGTGGGGGGCGGTGCTCGGCCACGGCAATCTCGTCTACCATGCGGCCGGCTGGCAGGAGGGCGGGCTGACGGCCTCGTTCGAAAAGCTCATCATCGACGTCGAGATGATCCAGCACATGATGGAATTCCTGCGGCCGATCATTGTCGACGAGGGCGAGTTGGCGGTGGAGGCGCTGGGCGCGGTGCCGACAGGCGGCCATTTCTTCGGCGAGCCGCACACGCTGGAGCGCTACGCCACCGCCTTCTATCAGCCGATGCTATCCAGCTGGCAGAATTACGAGGCCTGGCAGGAAGCCGGGGCGCCCGATACGACGGCGCGCGCAACGCGGCTTTGGAAGAAGGCGCTGGAGGAATATGTCCAGCCGGCCATGGACCCTGCGGTGCGCGAAGCGCTCGAAGCCTATATGGCACGCCGCAAGGAAGCGATCGGGCAGGGCGAGCCGTGAGAACACAGCTTCGCAATCCGATTCACTTCGATCTTCCAACTCACTGAATCGACGAGAGAAACCCTATAGTCATCGGTGGCGGCAGGCGCCGCGCGCATTCAGGCGCGCAATGATCTGGAGAGTTCAGGCGCCGCGGCGGTTGTCCAGGGCGAAGGCGCCCGACCCGGCGAAGACCAGGTAGAGGAAGATGAAGCAGAAGGAGATCGCCGCGTCGCCGCTGTTGTTGACGGGGAAGAAGTCGCGCGGCATGTGCGCCATGAAATAGGCGATCGCCATTTCCCCGGCCAGCAGGAACGCGACGGGGCGGGTGAAGAGACCGAGCGCCAAAAGGATGCCGCCGGCGAATTCGAGAATGCCGGCGGTCAGCGTCAGTCCGTTGAGAGCGTGGGGCTGGGCGCTGAGCGGGAAATTGAACAGCTTTTGCGAGCCATGCTCGATGAACTGCAGGGCGGTCATGATCCGCAGCACGCCCAGCGCCTGAGGGCGGTACTGTGAAAGGCTTTCGAGAAGCTTCATCCAAAACTCCATGTCACCCTCCCGGGCCGGCCATAGTTTATCGTCCGGCAAGGGACCACTCACTTCCCACGGCCTGCCATCAACAATTGGTGAGTGGACATGGTTTCAGCGCCTATATTTCCTCTCGTCATAGTTGCATATTTATCCTTATGGTTGTATTCATATCCAGAGGCATCAAATGATACGGGTCCGCTTTGCCATGAGAAAAGTCGTCATCAGCCTGTTCGCAATCCTTGCCAGCACCGGCTTCGCCGCAGCCGCGGACACCGGCTGCGGCGCCTTCAAATGGCCGGTTACGCGCGAGCAGGCGCTGTTCCCGACTGCGCCGGCGGCCCAGTCCGGCGCGACCCTGACGGTCGGGCAGGCGGTGGATTTCTCGCTCGATGCCGTCGACACGGTCAGCTTTGACGTGCCGCCGGAACGCGCACCGGCGGCCGGCACCTTCGGCGCCACGGCAAATGTCACCGTGCCGCCGGAGGGCGAACTCCAGGTCAGCCTGTCCGACGAGGCCTGGGTCGATGTCGTGCAGGATGGCAAGACCGTCAAATCGGCGGCATTCAGCGGCGTGAAAACTTGCCCAGGCATCCGCAAGAGTGTGCGCTTCAAGCTCGCGGGCGGGGCGGCCATCGTCCAGTTCAGCGGCGCGAGGAAGGCCGATCTCAAGGTGGCGGTACTGACGCCGGAGTGACGCCCAACAGGGCGGCGCTGGCGGGACAGCGCCCCCCTCTGTCCTGCCGGACATCTCCCCCAACAAGGGACCCACGAGGGGGAGGGAGATTGGCAGCTTCTACCGTACCGGTGCCAGCAGCGCGAAATGCGCGCCTTGCGGGTCCTGGCACTGGATGATCCATTGGCCGCTCGGCACGTCCATCGGTCCCATCAGCACCTTGCCGCCATTGTCGGTGACGCGCTTGGCCGCTGCGTCGATCGCATCGACGTTGAAATAGAACTGCCAGAACGGAACCGGGATCTGCGGCGGCTTGTTCATCATGCCGCCGCCGGATTCCGGACCGGCCGAGAAGGTTTTGTAGATGCCCATCTCGCCCATGTCGAAATCGCCGGCGCTCTGCCAGCCGAACTGGTGCGAATAGAAGTCAAAGGCTGCTCTCCAGTCCGAGGTATAGAGTTCGTGCCAGCCGATATGGCCAGGCGTGGTCGCCGGCACCGGCGGCTGGTCGGGCTGGTCGGGCTGAAGGAACATGAAGGCCGCGCCTTGCGGATCCGCGACGACGGCGAAGCGGCCGACACCCGGAATGTCGCTTGGCGCGCGATGGATCGCACCGCCCGCGTCCTTGAGCGCTTGCGTGGAGGCATCGACATCCTTGGTATGGATGTAGCCGAGCCAGGCCGGCGGCATGCCCATCTTGGCGGGTTCTTCCGGCATCGTCATGAGACCGCTGACGCCGCGCACGCTGGAATTCATCACGATGTAGCGTGGCATGCCGGGCGCACTTTCGAAGGCTTCCGGCTTCCAGCCCACGACGGCGGTATAAAAGGCCTCGGCGGCGTCGAGGTCGGTGGTCATTGTCGGTCTCATCACCGGTTCAGACTGCGATCGCGGTTCGATCCATCCTAGGACGATCCAGGCGACAGAAATCCGACATGTGCTGAAAAATCTCGGTCGGCAAGCGCGCCGCCCCTGATCTTGCGCAGCCCGCGCTTTTCGACTTTGCTGCCGTCAAAGAGGGGTTCGCTTCTTCCATGCGCCAGATGTCGCTCACGCCCGAGCTTGTCGCTCTTTGCCATCGCGACGAGATCGATCCCGGTCCGAGCGGGGAGTGGACGCAGCTCAGCGACGACGATTTCAGCGCGCTCGCCGCGCGTCTCGCCGGCGAAGCCGACGAGGGGCCGCTCTGGGTGTTCGCCTATGGCTCGCTGATCTGGAAGCCGGCCTTCGACTCGGTCGAACAACAGCGCGCCTCGGCGCATGGTTGGCATCGCTCGTTCTGCCTCGACCTGGTTCGCTGGAGGGGCAGCGCCGCGCAGCCCGGACTGATGATGGCGCTGGAACGTGGCGGACGCTGCGACGGAGTCATCTACCGCCTGCCGGACGGCGACAAGTCAGTTCATATCGAAAGACTGTTGCGACGCGAGATCGACGATCATGAGGCCGTTGCCTCGGTCAGGTGGGTTCCAGTGAGGACCGAGCAAGGCCGGCGGCGGGCCTTGGGATTCTGGGTGGGGGTGACCGGCAGAGGCACGTCGCTCGGGCAGCCGCTGGAAAGGGTAGCGCAGATACTGGCGCGCGCGTGCGGCCATGTCGGCTCCGGCGCCGAATATCTCTACAACACCGTCAGCCATCTCGAGACGTTCGGCATCCATGACCGCAATCTGTGGCGCCTGCAGGAACTGGTCGCGGGCGAGATCCGGTCGATCCATGGCCATAGGATCATCCAAGATGAATCGCCGGGGATTGGCGCGGCAACCATAATATGACTTCCATTGTCATGTTTTTGCTGAGCAAATACAGCGACTTGGCCGAAAATTGACCAATTGATAAAAAAATAAAACGTGCTAGCCTTCCCCAAAACGACAACAAGGGGAACTGGAATGGCGACTGGTCATTTCATCGAAGGCATAGCCGGCGGCCGGCTGTCTTCCGAGCAATATGCCGACAATTTTTCCGACCTGCATCCGCCGCTCGATCACCACGAGGCTCTGGTCGAATCGGATCGCTGCTATTTCTGCTACGACGCGCCGTGCATGAACGCATGTCCGACCTCGATCGACATCCCGCTGTTCATCCGCCAGATCGCGACCGGCAATCCGCTTGGCTCGGCCAAGACCATCTTCGACCAGAACATCCTCGGCGGCATGTGCGCCCGCGTCTGCCCGACCGAGACGCTGTGCGAGGAGGTCTGCGTGCGCGAGGTGGCCGAAGGCAAGCCGGTGCAGATCGGCCGGCTGCAGCGCTACGCCACCGATGTCGCCATGGACGAGGGCAAGCAGTTCTACAAGCGCGCCGAGCCGACCGGGAAGAGCATCGCCGTGGTCGGCGCCGGGCCGGCGGGGCTCGCGGCGGCGCATCGCCTTGCCCGCCACGGCCATGACGTGACGATCCTCGAGGCGCGGCCGAAGGCAGGCGGGCTCAACGAATATGGCATCGCCGCCTATAAAAGCGTCGACGATTTCGCCCAGGCCGAGGTCGACTATGTGACCGCGATTGGCGGCATAGACATCCAGAACGGCAAGGCGCTCGGCCGCGATTTCCAGTTGGCCGACCTGATGCGCAACTACGATGCGGTGTTCCTTGGCCTTGGCCTTGGCGGCGTCAACGCGCTGCGCGCCGAGGGCGAGGAGGCCGACGGCGTCACCAATGCGGTCGAATTCATCTCGGAACTGCGCCAGGCGAGCGATCTCTCCAGCCTGCCGGTCGGCCGGCGCGTCGTCGTCATCGGCGGCGGCATGACGGCGGTCGATGCCGCGGTACAGTCGAAGCTGCTCGGCGCGGAAGAGGTGACGATCTGCTACCGGCGCGGCCAGGAGCATATGAACGCTTCGGAGTTCGAGCAGGACCTGGCCGCCGCAAACGGCGTCACCATCCGCCACTGGCTGCAGCCCAAGCGCGTCATTGCCGACAACGGCAAGGTTTCCGCGATCGAGCTCGAATACACAGCGATGAGCGGCGACACGCTCGCCGGCACCGGCGAGCGGCTCACGCTCGTCGCCGACCAGGTGTTCAAGGCGATCGGCCAGAGCTTCGTGCCGGCGCATCTCAACGGCAGCAGCGAATCCATCGATCTCGAAGGCGGCCGCATCAAGGTCGATGCCGAAGGCCGCACCTCGCTCGCGAAAGTCTGGGCTGGCGGCGATTGCATCTTCGGCGGTGACGATTTGACCGTCTCGGCGGTGGCGCAAGGGCGCGACGCCGCCGAGAGCATCCACCGGGCGCTGACCTCTAACGGGAGGGCATGAGCATGGCAGACATCCGCAACAATTTCGTCGGCATCAAGTCGCCCAATCCATTCTGGCTGGCGTCCGCGCCGCCGACCGACAAGGCCTACAATGTCGAGCGCGCCTTCAAGGCGGGCTGGGGCGGCGTGGTGTGGAAGACGCTGGGCGAGGAGGGCCCGCCGGTCGTCAACGTCAACGGACCGCGCTACGGCGCGATCTGGGGCGCCGACCGCCGCCTGCTTGGCCTCAACAACATCGAACTGATCACCGACCGCGACCTGCAGACCAATCTGCGCGAGATGAAGCAGGTCAAGATGAACTGGCCGGATCGGGCGCTGGTCGCCTCGATCATGGTGCCTTGCGTGGAGGAAAGCTGGAAGGCGATCCTGCCTCTGGTCGAGGAGACCGGCGCCGACGGCATCGAGCTCAATTTCGGCTGCCCGCACGGCATGAGCGAGCGCGGCATGGGCTCGGCGGTCGGCCAGGTGCCGGAATATATCGAGATGGTGGTGCGCTGGTGCAAGCAGTACACGCGCATGCCGGTCATCACCAAGCTGACGCCCAACATCACCGACATCCGCAAGCCCGCCAGGGCGGCGCATGCCGGCGGCACGGACGCGGTGTCGCTGATCAACACGATCAACTCGATCACCGGCGTCGACCTCGACAGTTTCGCGCCGCAGCCGGCTATCGACGGCAAGGGCTCGCATGGCGGCTATTGCGGCCCGGCAGTGAAGCCGATCGCCATGAACATGGTGGCCGAGATCGCGCGCGATCCTGAAACCCGCGGGCTGCCGATCTCCGGCATCGGCGGCATCACCACCTGGCGCGACGCGGCCGAGTTCATGGCGCTCGGCGCCGGCAATGTGCAGGTCTGCACGGCGGCGATGACCTATGGCTTCAAGATCGTGCAGGAGATGATCGCGGGGCTCGAGAACTGGATGGACGAAAAGGGCCACGCCTCGCTCTCCGACATCGTCGGCCGGGCCACGCCCAACGTGACCGACTGGCAGTATCTCAACCTCAACTATGTCGCCAAGGCGCATGTTGATCAGGACGCCTGCATCCAATGCGGCCGCTGCCATATCGCCTGCGAGGACACTTCGCATCAGGCGATCACCAACATGGTGGACGGCGCCAGGCATTTCGAAGTGATCGAGGCCGAGTGCGTCGGCTGCAATCTCTGCGTCAATGTCTGCC
>JAFKFE010000663.1:0-647 GCA_017308345.1 Alphaproteobacteria bacterium
GGCCATGCTCAGCGGCGGGATCGGTCGACTCTATGAGGCAAGTTTCACGCTCAAGGATGCCACGAACGAGGTCGCTGAGCGCCAGTTCGAGGGGATCTGCATCTCCGCGATCGCAGTGTTGCAGCAGATCCCAAGAAGGCGCGCGGCTGAGAGTTACAGGGCAGCGCTCCGCCGAGCCGTGAATGGCCTCGGAAGGTCTGAGCTCAGCCTGAATGTGATCAAGGTCAGATCGACCAAGCTGACGATGGAAGCAGAGCGCACCCCGGCCCGCCTGACCTGTCGCCTGAACGCGGCCGACGTCGACCACGCCCGCACATTCGCCGCCCGCTGGGACGACCACGGCCGGCTGCTGCTCGCGTTCCTCCACTGCTGGGCGTGGCCGAACCTGATCTTCTGGGAGTCCGGCGCGCAGAGCCAGCAGCTCTTCCGCGACGGCGAAGTGGTGATGGGCAACATCTGGCACACCCGCGCCAACCTGCTGCGCAAGGAGAACCCCCAGTTCACCTGGACCTGGAACAACAACCTGATGTTTGCCAGCGCATGGTCCGTGCCGAAGGGCAACCCCGCCGGCAAGAAGGTGTTCGACTTCATCAACTCGTCGATGGAGCCGGAAGGCCAGATCACGCTGCTGCGCATCATGGGGAACG
>JAFKFE010000663.1:660-4253 GCA_017308345.1 Alphaproteobacteria bacterium
GGCCAGATCACGCTGCTGCGCATCATGGGGAACGGCCCGTCCAATCCCAAAGCGCTCGCTCTCATGACCGAGGAAGACAAGGCGGTCTATTCCCTGGCGCCGGAGAACGCCAAGACGGGCTTGAAGATCTCGGCACAGTATTACGCCGACAACGAAGCCGCGCTGCAGAACAAGTTCCTCGACTTCATTTCTCGCTGATCAGGGACGGCTACCGGCTCCGAAAGCCGGTAGCCGTATGTTCGCCATGTCGTCTTTCCAGCGTTGGGCCTTCGGCCTGACGGTGCCGGCCGCGCTATTGACGATCTGTCTCTACGTGGTCCCCATCCTTCAGGTGCTGGCCCTCTCCTTCACCGAGCCGACCTTCGGCATCGGCAACTATGTCGAGATGTTCGGCAGCGCCGCGATCGGGCGGGTCGTTCGCACGACGATCATCGTCGCGGCGGTGACGACCGCGCTGACGATCGTCATGAGCTATGCGGTCGCCTTCGCGCTGGTCCACATGCGGCCGGGCGTTCGCCGCGTCGCGCTGTTCATGGTCATGGTGCCGTTCTGGGTCTCGGTGCTGGTGCGCGCCTTTGCCTGGATCACCATCCTGCGCCGCAACGGCGTGCTCAATTCGGCGCTGGTCGGCAGCGGCGCGATCGCCGAGCCGCTGGAGCTCGTCTACAACCAGTTCGGCGTGATCGTCGGCATGGTCCACTACATGATGCCGTTCGCGATCCTGCTGCTCTACGCCAACCTTTCCGAGATCGACCCCCGCATCATCCAGGCGGCGCGATCGCTGGGCGCCAGGCCGGTTACCATCTTCACCCGCGTCTGGCTGCCGCTCAGCGTGCCCGGCCTTGCGATCGCCAGCCTGTTCATCGTCATCTTTTCGCTCGGCTTCCTGGTGACGCCGGCCATCCTCGGCGCCGGGCGCGTGCTCATGGTCGCCGAATATATCTCGGTTCAGATTTCCTCGACCTTGCGCTGGGGCGTGGCAACCGCCCTCTCCACCACGCTCCTGCTCGTCGTCGGGGTGCTGGTCGCGGTCGCCGCGCGCAGCCCTGCGCTTCGCGCCGCCTTCGAGGGAGGACGCCGATGAGCCCTCGTTTGCGTCGCGTGGGCGAGCGCTGGCTGCCCTGGACCGCGGCCTGGCTGCTGCTTGCCTTCCTCTTCGTGCCCGTGCTGGTGGTCGTGCCTGTGGCGCTCACGGCGAAGGACTATTTGTCGTTGCCGACCACCGGCATCTCATTCCAGCACTTTGCCTCGCTTGCGGACTGGCGCGCCGGCTGGCTGCCGAGCATCCTGACCAGCCTGGGCATAGCGCTTGCCTCCAGTATCGTCGCCACCGGCGTGTCGGCGGCTTTCGCCATCGGCGCCTGGGTCTATGCCGGCCGCTGGCCGTCGATCCTGCGCATCATCCTGCTCTCGCCGCTCATCGTGCCGCCGATCATCTATGCCGTCGGCATGGTGCGGCTGTGGTCGAAGCTGTCGCTGCTCGACAGCTGGCTCGGCGTGACCATCGTCCATGTCATCCTGGCCATGCCGCTCGCGGTCCTGGCGATCGGCGCCTCGCTGTCCAATCTCGACCCGCGCCTCGTCCAGGCCGCGCGCTCGCTGGGCGCTCGGCCCCCCACCGTCTTCGGCAAGGTCATCCTGCCCAATATCCTGCCTGGCACGATCGCCGGCGCCATCCTGGCCTTCATCGTCTCCTGGGATGAGATCACGGTCACGCTCTTCATCACCAGCCGCCGACTGGTGACGCTGCCGCGCAAGATATGGACAAGCATCGCCGACGCCGTCGACCCGGCGCTGGCCGCCATCGCCACCGTCATGCTCGTCGTCACCATCATCTGCCTGCTGCTGCGCATGACCGTTTGGGAACGTCTCGCGCAGCGCCGGTCGTGAATCCTCATCCAGTCCGCAAGTTCAGAAAGGAAATCAAGGACATGTCAGCACACACCGCCGCAATGAGCGAACACGAATATCGCGAGGCGAAGTTCTTCCAGACATTCGGATCGGTGCCGACGCCGGCTTTCCACGATCCCGAGGAGCAGACCCGGGTCTGGGGGCGTCCATGGGGCTGCACCAACGATGTCGGCAAGCTGCGCGCGGTGCTGATGCATCGTCCGGGCGAGGAGATCAACGTCGTCGACAAGAACAAGCCGATGCCCGAGATCGGCGGCTTCGGCGACCCGGAGAAGGGTTGGTACTTCATGGGCAAGACCCCGCCGGATCTCGCCGCCATGCAGGCCGCCCATGACGCCTTCACCGCGCTGCTTCGCTCGGAAGGCGTCGATGTGATCCTCACCGAGAAAGCCGCGCCCGGCGCGCTGAAGTCGACCTTCTGCCGTGACAGCGTCATCGGCGTCAAAGGCGGCGCCATCGTCACCCGCCTCGCCCGGCGCGCTCGTCGCGGCGAGGAACTGATGGTCACCCAGGCCCTGGCGAGGGCCGGCTGCCCGATTCTGGGAACGTTGCATGGCGAAGCGGTGTTCGAGGGCGGCGGCTTCGCGCTGATCGACGAAAAGACGGCCGTCTGCTCGCTCTCGGTCGCCTGCAACGAGGAAGGCATCCGTCAGGTCGAGATGATCCTGAACAGCCTCGGCGTCGAATTGATCAAGGTGCCGATGCCGGGCTACCGGATCCACATCGACGGCAGCTTCATGATGATCGACCACGGGACCGCCATCATCAACATCAACGAGTTGCCCTATTTCTTCATCGACCGCCTCAAGAAGCGCGGCATGAATCTGATCGAGCTGCCGCCCGAGGACAATGCCTTCTCGCTGAACTGCCTGGCCATCGCGCCCGGCAGGGTCGTCATGCATGCCACCCGCACCCCCCGGCTCGCCGAGCGGCTGGACAAGGCCGGCATCACCATCTTGACGCTCGACTATGAATGCATCGAACTGAACGGCGGCGGCATCCATTGTTCGACGGGGCCGCTCGCCCGGGACCCAAGCTGAATGGCCTTCCTCGACATCCGCACGCTTCGCAAGGCCTATGGGTCGGCAATCGCGCTCGACGGCGTCGACCTGTCGATCGACGAGGGCGAATTCGTGACCTTGCTCGGCCCATCCGGCTCGGGCAAGACGACCCTGCTGATGTCGATCGCCGGCTTTACCAGGCCGGACTCCGGAGCGATCCTGCTCGACGGCGCCGACATCACCGGCGTCGATCCCGAGGACCGCGACTTCGGCCTGGTTTTCCAGGGCTATGCGCTGTTTCCCCATCTGTCGGTGGCGAACAACATCGCCTTCCCCCTGCGCGTGCGCAAATGGGACAACGCGCGCATCGCCGCGCGCGTTGAGGAAGTCATGAAGCTGGTCGGCCTCGACACGCTCGCCGCACGCAAGCCGCGCGAACTGTCAGGCGGCCAGCAGCAGCGCGTGGCCATCGGCCGCGCGCTCGCTTTCGGACCGAAGATCCTGCTGCTCGATGAGCCGCTCTCGGCGCTCGACCGCAAGCTGCGCGACACCATGCAGCGGGAGCTGAAGCGTCTCCACCAGGAAACCGGCGTCACGTTCGTCTTCGTCACGCACGACCAGGAGGAAGCCTACGCCATGTCGGACCGTATCGCCGTTTTCCAGAACGGCAATATCGTTCAG
>JAFKFE010000664.1 GCA_017308345.1 Alphaproteobacteria bacterium
TATCATGTATATCTTATTGTCGCGATTGCAAGGGATCCTCGACTTGGCAGAGATCAGACGAGGAACTGTCGCCGACCACGCGTGCATTTTCGACTTAGGCTCGTTACCGTCTCGGCGGCACGAGACCTCGGAATAGCAAGACGGGCTATGCGGCCACCACCCATCGCAAGATCGTTTGCACAGCCGACAGGCCGGGATCTTCCGATTTCCGGATCAGCGTCAGAAGCTGGAACCAGAGATCGTCGTCAGCCTCGTCGAAAAACGCCCGCACGGCGCCGGCTGAAAAATCGCCCACGGACATCGAGGCCTGCGCCGCGCGTTCAGCGACGTTTGCGGCGAGCTCGGGATGGAGGCTCGACAGGACCGCGGCAACCACCTCTGGCCGCTCCAACGCGACGATCAAATCCCCGAGCATCTTGCGCCTCTGCCAGTCGAGTTCGTGGTCCCACCAACAATTTCGAGAATGCAGCGATGTTTGACTGGCTTCAAGGCCAAGATGATCGGCGCCACGCAAAAGACCCGAGGCATGGAAGTGGCTTCGATCGTCCGCTCCAAGTCGACGTTCGTCAAGCTGCGATCGTTGCCTCAGTCGTCCTCCCTCGTGTCAGCGCTCGCGAGCCCGGAAGGCAGATGTCTGTCGTCACCGTATGGTCAGGTTCAACCGTCCAACGTCGAGACAACCGACATATTTGTTCAGACCAGCCAGGCGACCAAAAGCATCCCTACCACGATGAGCACAAGGCCGCCGATAAGCATGGGCAGCAACGAGCCTTCGTGCTGGACATCCCGATTGCTGTCCTGATCGAAGCCGCTCATATCAATTCTCCGGTGTTCGTCGTTACGTCGGCCCTACTGCACCTGCCTGCTCAGCCGATGCAGCAGCGCGTTGAACTTCCGCCATTGGGCGGGGTGGGCTTGGCGCAACACGGCACACGCCTTGCCTGCAGCACGACAGGCGGTCACCGCCCGCGCAAACTTGCGGGCGGCTCTTTGCCCCGCGATGCTCGGCTCACGCGGCCTTCAAGAGACGGCCGATCTCAACGCGCCAGACCTGCGGCCCCCTTTCGAGGTAGGTCCAGGAGAATTGCTGGGGATGTTCCGCCTCGAGCTGGTAGTAGAGAGGCTTGGGATCATGGTCGTTGATGAGAACGAACTTCCCGCCAGGCGCTAGATCGTCGACGAGCTGGAATATCTGCTGGTGCCGCTGCATGGGCACGAGGCTGCGAACGTCTATCCCGTTAGGGACGGCGGTACGCGTCATCGGTTCATCCTTCGATTGCGTTGACGAGCGGGCAATCCATTCGCTCGCCGCCAACGGGTAGCCTTGCAAAACATACATCTTCCGCGCATCTTTCCTGTGGGTGAGCCACCATGCGCTTGTGGCAGCAAAGGAACTTGGATGAGACTGACGGATTTCTCCGACTACTCGCTTCGTGTGCTCTTGTACGCTGGGGCCAGGGACGGTCAGTTGATCACCATCGAGGAAACCGCTCAGGTCTACGGAATTTCGCGCGCGCATTTGATGAAGGTGGCCAACCAACTGACCCGTGTCGGGTTCTTGAGGGCGGTTCGTGGCCGTTCCGGCGGCTTGACGCTTGCCAAGACACCGGAACAGATCCGGCTGGGCGACGTACTGCGGGCGACGGAGCCCGATTTTGCCCTTGTCGAATGCTTCAGGAGCGACAACAGCTGCCTGATCACCCCTCGTTGCCGCCTGCGCGGAGTGCTCAACGAGGCGCTCGCAGCCTTTGCGGGGACGCTTGATCGCTACACACTGGCCGATCTTCTGCTCCGCCCCGAAGACTTCGGCATTCAGCCGGCAGCGTAAGCGCCACCGGCCCAGCCGCTTCACCTGGTCGCATCGTCAGCTTCTTGCCGAAGCGGCTTCAAAAAGATACATTTCACATATATCTTTTGTTCAGGGTGATCACCTTGCGTCCACTGTTCCTCGCTCACGCATTGCGCGCCTTCCGTGGTTTGCTGCCAACTTTCACGCCACGGGAACCGGTGTTCGGCATGCCCCGCCAGGAGCGGCTAAGCCTGATCTTGTCAGCCACCGCCCGTTGCGGCGCCGATAGCCCCGCCTGCGCCATCTGGGCGTTGGAGCAGGATAGATGGCGGGCGGCATTGGACTGACCGAAAGGAAACAATCATGCCGAGCAACTCACACGATTTCATCCGGCCTGCCGATCCATCAGAGCGTCGTTTTCTCGAATCCTTGGTTCGCGCGGACTACGACAGGAGCCACCCGGGCGAAACCTTCGACGACATGAAGCGTCGCATGTCCTTCTCCAGGGAGGACCAAGGCCTCTATCGCGACTGAATCGCCCTTGCCACGGTACGCGCCGACGCCGCGCAGACTGCAAAAGCGAAGCCCATCGCCGCCTGAGATGCTCGCAATCGGGCGATGTCCCGGGAAGTCGATGCGACCAACGAAACGCGTTCGACTCCAGGTTCGGTCATCCGGCATAGCGTCCCGTCGAAGAGGCAGACAGAATGACTTACGCGGTTACTGACAACTGCATCAAATGCAAGTACATGGATTGCGTCGAAGTGTGTCCCGTGGACTGCTTCTACGAGGGCGAGAACATGCTCGTTATCCACCCAGACGAGTGCATCGACTGCGGTGTCTGCGTGCCCGAATGCCCGGCGGAAGCGATCTTGTCCGATACCGACCTCTCCTCCAGTTCGACCTGGCTGGCGCTCAATCGCCAGCACGCCGAGGCCTGGCCCAACATCACGCGCAAGAGGATGCCGCCCACTGACGCAGACCAATGGAACGGAGTGCCCGGAAAGTTCGATGGCTATTTCAGCAGCAAGCCAGGAGAAGACTAGACGGAACGGAATTGCGCGCCGTGCCGCTGTGCCGGGATTTCCTGTTCGACGGTTTCGGCGTTCTGCCATGCGCGCTGCGGGGCCTTGGTCAAGCTGCATGGGGACGCGGTGTGCGCCGCTACGCTGTCCGCTGAGAAAAAGTCGGGTTGTTTGCGATAGCGCAAAGAACGACCCAATGCCGAAAATAAGTTGACTACATTAGTCATAATTGTCGGCCAGACCGCCGATCCTGCCGTCCGGACGTAAGTCGGGAGCGCAGGGATCTGGCGGCTGGAGCCTCGCCAGAACAAGGAGCCGCAATGCCTCGCTTCTCGATCCTGTCCTCCTCGACTGTCGCGCTCCTGCTCGCGAGCGTCCCGGCCGCGCTCGCGCTGGAATATCCGATCGGCGAACCGAGCCTGCTGAACGGCATGGAGGTTGCGGCCGTCTACCTGCAGCCGATCGAGATGGAGCCCAGGGACATCATGCGTCCGGCGGCCGATTCCGACATCCACCTTGAGGCGGACATCCATGCGGCCGCTACCAACGTCAACGGCTTCGCCGAAGGGGACTGGATACCCAACCTGAAGATCGAATATGTGCTGACCAGGCTGGACGATAACTGGCGCACCGGTGGCATGCTGATGCCGATGGTCGCCAGCGATGGCCCTCATTACGGCGACAACGTCAAGCTGAAGGGTCCTGGGAAATACAAGCTGGCCTTCACCATCACGCAGTCGTCCGGCGGTTCCGCGCAACTCGGCCGTCATGTGGACAAGGAGACCGGCGTCGAACCCTGGCCCGCGCCTTTCAGCGTCGACTACGAATTCACCTGTGCTGGAACGGGCAAGAAGGGCAGCTACTGACCGGGACCTCTCCCGCCCGGAAGACGACAATGCCGGAAGCCCGCGAAGCCATGTCCATTTCCGTCCGCCTAATGCCGATCGTCCTCGTGGCGGCGCTTTCAGCCACCGTGGCCCGTGCCGACGACGATCCCGTCTTTTTCATCGAATTCGCGAACGGAGCGATCATGCCGCCCGTTCTCGAGGTTCCAACCGACACCCGTTTCAAGATGGAGTTGCGCAACAGCGGTAGCGACCCCGTCGAATTCGAAAGCATAGAACTGCGCAAGGAAAAGGTGCTCGGACCGGGAGGCACCTCCTTCATCGTCATCCGCCGGCTCGATCCGGGAGACTACCACTTCTTCGACGACTTCCATCCGGGCACGGCGCCCGCCACGCTCGTCGCGCGGGAGCGCGCTGACCAATGACCGGCCTGTTCGGGCAGATTGCCCTCGTCGTCTGGCGTGAAAGCATGGAGGCGCTGCTCGTCGTCGGCATCCTCAATGCCTGGCTTGCCCATCATGCCGACCGAGCATCAGCAAGGACCGGCCGGCGCTTTCTATGGATCGGCGTCGCGACCGGCCTGGCCGCAGCGGCGCTCCTCGCGGCGGTGATGCTGGGCTTCGCCAGACTGCTCGAAGGCGACCGCGAGGACCTGTTCCAGATCGCCGTCGCCGGTATCGCCGCCACGCTTATCCTGCATATGGTGGCGTGGATGCACAGGCGTGGCAGCGACCTGCAAAAGAACCTGGTTCACGGGGCCGAGCGCGCCATGAGCCAGCGCAACTGGTGGGGCCTCCTGCTTCTGGCCGCCCTCGCCGTAGCCCGGGAAGGCAGCGAGACCGTCGTCTTCCTGTATGGCATCCTGGCCTCAATGCGCGGAACGAACCTGTCCACCTGCCTCGCGGCCATGGCCGCCGGGTTCGCTGCGGCCGGCGCGCTCTATTGGCTGCTTCAGCTCGGCGCACGGCGCATCTCGTGGCGTCTCTTCTTCCGCGTCACCGAAATCCTGCTTCTGTTCCTTGCCGCCTC
>JAFKFE010000665.1 GCA_017308345.1 Alphaproteobacteria bacterium
CGTCCGCTTTCATCGGCGGCCTGCTGACCGTCGCAATCCTCGCTTACCGGAAATCGCCGCTGGCCATGTATACCGGCCATAGCCGCTTCCTGCGCTACTTCGCAGACGAAAGCGTGGGCATCCCCTACGGCGTCGCGCTTGGCGCGGGAGGGCTGATCACCTTCCCGGATTCGCCACTGATGGTCTGGGCGTTGCAGAGGCTCGCGGCATAGGCTTGGCGGCACCGATTGCCGGCTATCCCCAGGGCGGCATAGCCGCCTTTTTGTTGGATACCCAGGCGGCCTGGCCGCCTTTTGTGAGATATCAAGGCGGCCTGGCCGCCCTTTTTGTCAACGCCAGGCCGTTCCATCCAATTTGAGTAAACCTTAAATTAATCACGATCGTAAGCATTGCATTAACCTTGTTTTGACGATTGCAGCTGCAAAGTCCGGCCTGGCGAGGTGGTTTGCCTTGAGGCGAAGGGTTCGGACGAATGCCAGCATCCCGATTGATTATTCTGGGCGTGGCTGCGGTCGCGGCGGGTGGCGCGGGCTATGTTGCGAAGAACATGGTCACCGCGCCGCCGCCCCAGGTCATTGTCGACGCGCCAAGGCAGCCGGCGATCGCATTGCAGGACGTGCTGGTGCTTTCCGGCGACGTGGCGATGGGCAGCCAGCTCGGCAACAACATCAGTTGGGAAGAATGGCCGGCCGACGGCGTCAATGCCAATTTCATCACGCGCGCCGCCGAACCTGACGCGGTCGAAAAGCTCAAGGGCTCCGTAGCGCGCGTCGCGATGTACACAGGCGAGCCGCTGCGCCGCTCCAAGCTGGTCGGGGAGGGGCAGAGCTTCATGTCGTCGATCCTGCGTTCCGGGATGCGCGCCGTCGCCACCGCGATATCGGCCGACACGTCCGCCGGCGGCTTCATCCTGCCCAACGACTTCGTCGACGTCATCATGACCCGGCGCGCCGACACCGGCAATGGCGGCAGCGGCTTCAACACCGAGACGATCCTCAAGAACATCCGCGTGCTGGCCATCGACCAGACCATCCAGGAAGACGAGGAAGGCAAGAAGACCAGTGTCGGCCAGACCGCGACGCTGGAGCTGACGCCGCAGCAGGCCGAGATCATCACCGTGGCGCAGCAGATGGCGGACCGCCTGACGCTCGCGCTGCGTCCGATCACGGACATCCATGAAAAGAATACGGACGAGGCCGACTACCTGGTCAGCGGCAACGGCCGGCGCGGAACGGTGCGGCTGATCAAGTCGGGCGAGGTTTCCGAGGTGGGAGCAAGGAAATGAGGCTAAACGGTAAACTGCCGCCCTTCCTGGCGGCCGCGGCGGTCGGCCTGTTCCTGTTCGGCGCCAACGCCCCGGGGCCGGTCGAAGCCAACGCCGCGAAAGCGGGCGTATCGGCGTCGGTCGCCACGCAGCGCGTCAAGCTCGGCCTCAACAAATCCGTCGTCATCGATCTGCCGAGCGATGCCTATGATATCCTCGTCGCCAACCCGGCGGTGGCCGATGCGGTGACGCGCACGGCACGGCGTATCTACCTGTTCGGCAAGGCGGTCGGCGAAACCAACATCTTTGTCTTCGGGCCCAATGGCGAGCAGATCGTCAGCCTGGATCTGGCCGTCGAACGCGACGTCGCCGGGCTGGAGGACTATCTGAAGCGTTTCATCCCGTCCTCGCAGATCAAGGTCGAGCTTCTCAACGACAACGTCGTCCTGACCGGCATGGTCGACACGCCTCTGGATGCCAAGCGCGCCGTCGACCTGGCGACCATCTTCGTCTCTGGCGGTGAAGCGACGACCGGTCAGTACTCGCAGACCGCCGCCGGCGGCTCGGTCAATGGCGGCGTCGACATAAACAACCCCGACCAGGAACGCCGGGTTTCCAAGATCGTCAACCTGCTGCAGATCATCGGCGACGATCAGGTGACGCTCAAGGTCACGGTCGCCGAAGTCAGCCGCTCCGTGATGAAGCAGCTTGGCGTCAACATGGTGGGCAGCGGCGGCAGCAACGGCATAACCTACGGCTCCACCATCGATACCTATCCCGGCCTCGGCAAGCCGCTGTCCGCTACAGGCTTCAACATCGCCAGTTCATCCCTGCAGGGCACCATCAATGCCATGGAACAGTCCGGTGTCATGAAGACGCTGGCGGAGCCGACACTGACGGCCGTGTCCGGCGAGAAGGCGACGTTCAAGGTCGGCGGCGAATACAACATGGTGAACTCCGTCACCAACAACAAATCGACCGACAATCAGACTGGCGAAAGGACCTGGTCGGCTAACCAGGTCGAATACGGCATCGGGTTGGAGTTCCAGCCGGTAGTGTTGTCTGCCGGCCGCATCAGCCTGAAGGTAAGAACCGCGGTTTCAGAGCCGACGACGGAAGGCTCGTTCGCGTTGGGCGACACGAATATCATATCGCTGCGCAAACGCTTGGCGGATACGACGGTGGAATTGCCTTCCGGCGGCTCGATGATGATCGCTGGTCTCGTCCGTGACGATGTCCGGCAGGCTGTCGACGGCTTACCCGGGCTGACAAAAATTCCGGTCCTCGGCACGCTCTTCCGCAGCCGCGATTTCGTCCGCAACGAAAGCGAGCTCGTCATCATCATCACGCCCTATCTGTCGCGGCCGGTGGCGCGCAACGATCTCGCCAAGCCCGACGACAACTTCAATCCGGCGAGCGACGGCGCCGGCATGTTCCTCGGCCGCGTCAACCGCGTCTACGGCACCATGCAGACCGACAGGCCGGCCGGCCGTTACCACGGCGTCGTCGGCTTCATCTACAAATGAGTGGGAATGCGGATATGTCCAAGTCAGCATCGAAAGTCGTGACGGTCCGGACGGCATCCGGCATCGCAAGGATCCATCGGCAGGTGGTCCCGGCGCTGGCGATCGCGCTTGCGGCGTCGCTCGCCGGATGCGCCAATCGCGACAGCGTCACCGTCGGATCGATCCCGGATGATTATCGCACCAACCATCCGATCGTCATCGCCGAGAAGAACCAGAAGATCGACCTGCCGGTCGGCGCCGGCGATCGCGGCATGACCGGCGCGCAGCGCGACGCGCTGCTCGGCTTTCTCGACGGTTACGATAAGAGCGCCGCGCCGGCGCTGACGATCGCGATGCCGGCCGGCTCCGCGAACGAGGTTGCCGCCCGCGCGGCCGGCCGCGATTTTGCCAGGCTGGCCATGGCGGCGGGCGTCAAGCGCAACCGTATCGTCATGACGTCCTACCAGTCGGCCGTGCCGGAGGCGTCGGCGCCGGTGCGCGTCGCCTTCGTCGCGGTGAGAGCCCAAACCGACAAATGCGGGCGCTGGCCCGACGACCTCCTGGAGACGTCCGAGAACAAGCACTATGCCGACTTCGGCTGCTCCTATCAGAACAATCTCGCGGCCCAGGTGGCCAATCCCAACGATCTGATCGGTCCGCGCAAGCAGTCCGAGATCGATGCCGAAAATCGCGGCGCGGTGATCGACAAGTATCGCGCAAGGGGTATCTCGGACGAGTTCCTCGGCAATTCGGAAGTGACTTACTAGGCCGGACGACGAAGAGAGCAGTCACGGAAAGAGCATGACGCGCATTTCGATCCAGGCTTTCTGCGAGACGGAAGGTGTCGCCAGCCCCGTGGAGCGCGCAGGCGAGGATCGCCGCATGGCCAAGGCCCATCTCAAGGTCCATATGGGCGGCATTCCGACCGCGATCGAGTTCTACCAGTCCGCGCCGACGCCGAACCTGATCCTGCTGGAATCGCGCAGCGAGCCGAAGCAGTTGCTGGAACAACTCGGCCAGCTCGCCGAATATTGCGATCCGTCCTCCAAGGTCGTGGTCATCGGCCACTACAACGATGTCGGGCTCTACCGCGAGCTCATCCGTTCCGGCATTTCCGAATATGTCATCGCGCCGGTCTCGATGACCGACATCGTCAGCGTCGTGTCGTCGATCTTCGTCGATCCGGAAGCGGAGCCGATCGGCCGCTCGATCGCCTTCATCGGCGCCAAGGGCGTCGTCGGCTCCTCGACCATAGCCCACAACGTCGCCTGG
>JAFKFE010000666.1 GCA_017308345.1 Alphaproteobacteria bacterium
TGTCGCCCTCGCCCAGCGCGTCCAGGAACTCAACCGTTATCGCTCCGATTTCTTCGGCCGCTTGCGCGAGATCCTGGCGGACCGGCAGAACATCCGCATCGTCGGCGACCGCTTCGTCTTCCAGTCGGAAGTGCTGTTCCCGACCGGGTCAGACGTGATCAACGATGCCGGCAAGGTCGAGATGAAGAAGCTTGCCGACGCCATCATCGAATTGCAGAAGGAAATCCCTCCGGAGATCAGCTGGGTGCTGCGCGTCGACGGCCATACCGACAATCAGCCGCTGTCCGGCACCGGTCGCTATCGCGACAATTGGGAGCTGTCGACCGCGCGCGCGACATCCGTCGTGAAGTTCCTGATCGAGAACGGCGTGCCGGCCAACCGGCTGGTGGCCGCTGGCTTCGGCGAATTCCAGCCGCTCGACCCGGCCGACACCGACGAGGCGCGCAGCAAGAACCGCCGTATCGAACTGAAGCTCACCGAACGGTGATCCATTATCACGTCAAGTCACGGGAAATTGTTCGCCGGCTGAATACTTAGGGCATCAAGTTTCGGCGACAAGACCTGAAAACATTATCTTTTTTTAATTACCCATCGCCAAATGACGCCCCTATTTTGCCACACAGGGGCTGAGAACCGCCGGCGATAACTCCCATCGCGACGCGACGGAACTGGACGGCCCCGGAACGTCGGAAGGTTGCGGCACGACCGCTCCCTTCCGTGGCAGGAGGATGCGCCGTCATGCGCGCTTCGACATCTCTCAAGACTGTAACCCTGGCTGCTGCGCTGATTGCAGCCCCGCTGGCCGGCGCCTATGCGGCCGGACACCACAAAGGCACGCTGGACGCAACCGATCCGACCGATATGACCGGTCCGCGGGTGACCAGCCTGATCGAACAGATCCAGGGCGTGGATCAGGGCATCACCGACGCCCGCGAAGCAAACAACATCTCGGCTTCCGAAGCGCGGCAACTGCGTATGCGCGCCGCGCATATCAGCCAGGCCGCGCAGCATGTCGCCGCTTCGGATCATGGCAGGATCCCGTCCGCGCAATATCATGACCTGCTGCGCAGGCTCGACAATGTCGACCAGAGGCTGATGAACGACACCGGCAGCGGCTTCATGATGGGCGACGGCTCCGACGGCGGAAGCTACCCGAACGGTTGACCGCGGAGGAAGGGATCACTGGTGCCTGCGGGACGAGAGCATGATCCCGAAATCGGGAAACCGGCTTTCGGAAAAGATCATGCGGTCGGGAAAAAGCCAGCCCATCCCGACGAATCGGGATGGGCCTGTCCCGGGGAGCGTCCTTTTGGTTCAAAGGCCGAGCCAGAGCGCGATGATGGCGAGCACAGCCGGCACCGTCTGGATGAAGAGTATCTTGCGGCCGACGGTCGCCGCGCCGTAGAGGCCGGCTATCGCGACGCAAAGCAGGAAGAACATCTTGATCTGGAACCCGGCGGCGCCGAGATAGAGCCCCCAGACGAGACCCGCCGCGAGAAAGCCGTTATAGAGCCCCTGATTGGCGGCAAGCACCTTCGAGGCGCTGGCGAATTCCGGCGTCATCCTGAATGCCTTGTGGCCGCTCGGCGTGTCCCACAGAACCATCTCCAGATAGACGATATAGCAGTGGATCAGCGTCACCAGCCCGACCAGGATATTGCCGATCATCGTCCCCTCCATTGCTTGTTTCCAGCATTGATCACGCGCCGCCGCCCTTAGGCAAGACAGGTTGACGCGGGCTCCGCCGATCAGGGTTGCCAAGCCAGGCGCCATGGTATCTTTTCGCGCCAGCCAAACCGCAGCCGGGTAATCTCCATGTCCTTCCAGAAACTCGACGAACTCGGTCACAAGCTCGAAGCGCTCGAACATGCCTTGGCCATCCTCGGCGCCGATGAAGCCACGCATATGGCGGTCGGCGGCGGCGAGAAGCGCGCCGAGGCGATGTCCGCGCTTGCCGGCATGCTGCACCGCCAGGCGACCGCGCCCGAGATCGGCGACTGGATTTCGGCCGCCGAGGTCGAGCAGCTCGGCGAGGAGCAGCAGGCGGCGGTGCGGGAATTGCGTCGCCAGTACACCAACCTCACCTGCCTGCCGGCTGAATTCGTCGAGCGCCAGACGGTGGCGCGCATGCGTTGCGAACAGCTCTGGCGGAGCTTGCGCGCCAGGAACGACTGGGCGGGCTTCCTGCCGGCGCTGGAAGGCGTGGTGGCCCTGGTGCGCGAGGAAGCGGCCCTGCGGGCCGACGCGCTCGGCCTCGCCCCCTACGACGCGCTGATGGAGCAGTATGATCCCGGCAACCGCGCTGCCGACATCACGCCGGTGTTTTTCGAGCTGAAGGCCTTCCTCAAGGATTTCCTGCCGCATGCGCTGGCGGTGCAGGATGCGCGGCTGGCAAGACATCCATTGAAGCCGCTGTCGGGCAGCTATGCCGTCGACCACCAGCGCGAGCTCGGCCTTGCCATGATGACCGCGGTCGGCTTCGACCTCACCCATGGCTCACTGTCGGTGTCGCACCATCCCTTCTGCGGCGGCGTGCCGACCGACGTGCGCATCACCACCCGCTACAAGACCTCCGACTTCCTGTCTGCGCTGATGGGCGTGCTGCACGAGACCGGCCATGCGCTCTACGAGCAGAACCTGCCGAAAGCCTGGTCGCATTGGCCGCTCGGCAAGGCGCGCGGCATGGCCGTGCATGAGAGCCAGAGCCTGTTCGTCGAAAAACAGATCGGCCGCAACCCGGCCTTCTGGCGCTGGGCGCTGCCGGTGGTCGAAAGACATCTCGGCGAAGCCTGGTCGCTCGACGACATCCTGCCGCATGTCCACCATGTCGAGCGCGGCCTGATCCGCGTCGACGCCGACGAGGTCACCTATCCGCTGCATGTCATCCTGCGCTACGAGCTCGAGCAGGAACTCGTCTCCGGCCGGCTGGAGGTCGCCGACCTGCCCGAGGCATGGGATGCCAAGATGCGCGCCTATCTCGGCCTCTCGACCATCGACAACCCGGCCGACGGGCCGATGCAGGACGTGCATTGGCCGGGCGCCGCCTTCGGCTATTTCCCCTCCTACACGCTGGGCGCCATGATGGCGGCGCAGCAATGGGCCGCGCTGACAAGGGAACATCCGTCCGCCGACGAGGATCTCGCCAAGGGCGATTTCAGCGCCATCAACGAGTGGCGTCGCGTAAGAATCTGGTCGCAAGGGTCACGCTGGTCGACCCCCGAGCTGCTGGAGCGCGCCACCGGCGAAAAGCTGAACGCCGCCTATTTCACGGAGCACCTGCGCAGGCGCTACGGGAGCTGACGCCCGGCAGTTCAAGACCGGCAGGGTGTGCGGGCTACTCCGCCGCGCCTTTGAAGGCGCTGGCTCCCGTCTCGAACTGCAGCTTGGCCAGCCTTGCATAGATGCCGCCCTTGGCGACCAGGCTCTGATGCGTGCCTTCCTCGACGATGCGTCCGCCATCCATGACGAGGATGCGGTCGGCCTTGAGCACCGTCGCCAGCCGGTGGGCGATGACGATGGTGGTGCGGCCGCGCATCAGCCGCTCCAGCGCCCTTTGCACCAGCGTCTCGC
>JAFKFE010000667.1 GCA_017308345.1 Alphaproteobacteria bacterium
GTTCCGGTGTCGGCGCGCCGATGAAATAGCGGCTAAACACCTGGATGCAGACGAGAATCACAATCGCGAGCAGCGCCGCGCCGACGAGGAAGCCGAGCAGGCGGCGCAGCCCGTTACCCACGGATGCGAGCGGGTTGGCCATGGAGAATCTCCGACTGGAACCGCCCGCCCAGGAAAGGGCGGGCGCCAGTTGCTACTTAACCGCCCGGATCTTGTCGATGTAGGGCTGCAGGGCGGCGTCGTATTTCGAGTCCGCTGCCGCCTTGGCGATGAATTCGTCGAGGTTAGGCTTGTGGACGACGACGCCTTGGGCGACGAGCTCTTCCAGCACCTTTGCCTGCGAGGAATCGGTATATTCGCGATACCAGTCGGCACTGGCGTCCGCGCTCTTGGCGAAGGCGTCCTGCACCCGCTTGTCGAGGCCCTGGTACCAGGGTTCGCCGCACATGAAGCCCATCGTCTCGGCCATGTGGTTGGTGATCAAAAGGTGCTTGGCGACTTCATAGAAGCGCTGATCCTTGATTGCCACCAGAGGCTGCTCGACGCCGTCGACCACCCCCTGCTGGATCGCGGTATAGACCTCCTCGAAAGGAATGGTGGCCGGGTTGGCGCCAAGCGCCTGGATGGAAGCGATGTAGGCGGGAATGCCAGGCGCGCGGATCTTGCGGCCCTGAATGTCGGCCAGGCTTTCAGCGGGCTTGGTCAGCAGGAACTGGCGGAAACCATGGAAGGCCGGTCCGAGCACGCGGAAGCCGGCATCCTTGGCGATGGTGTCGAGGATCTCCTTGCCGACCGGACCGCGCCAGATGCGGAAGAAGTGATCCTCATCGCGATAGAGATAGGCCACGCCCTCGACATTGGCCGCCGGGTGGAAGGAGCCGAGGTCGCCGACGCTTTCATACATGCATTCCAGCACGCCGCCCTTCACCTGCTCGACCATTTCGTCGACGGTGCCGAGCTGCGAGCTCGGGAAAAGCTGGATCGAGATGTCGCTGCCCAGCTCCGCCTCCATCTTCTGCTTGAACACCTCCATGGCCTTGGTGTCGGGGCTGTCGGGCGAGCCGGCGCCGCCGATCCTGATGGTGACGCCCGCATGGGCGGAGACGGTGGTCAGCGCCGCGATGCAGGCGGCTGCCAGTATGGATTTCAGCATTGCAATTCCCCTTCTTCTTTGTGGTGGTTTCGAGTTCGGCCTGCCTCCCACGGCACGCCGGCTAATGACCTTCAAACGAGCTCGGTGATGACCTGGTCGAGCGTGTCGACGATGACGTCGATCTCTTCCTCCGTGACGATATATGGCGGGGTGATCTGGATATGATCGCCGCCCTGGCCGAAATTGGCGCCTGGCACGCCGCCGCCCACGATCACGCCGCGCTCGCGCATCCCGGCCACCAGCCGCGAGGTGAACGCCTTTTCCACCGGGAAAGGCTGGCGCGTGGCACGGTCGGCTACGAATTCCACCCCGGCATAAAGCCCCCTGCCGCGCACATCGCCGATACAGGCATGGCGCTGCTGCAGCTGCCGCAGGCGGTTCGAGAGATATTGTCCGATCCGGCCCGGCCGCTCGAACAGGCCTTCCCTCGCCATGATATCGAAGACCTGTTGGCCGATGAAGCAGGACGCCGGATGGCCGCTATAGGTGAAGCCGTGGACGAAGCGCTTGCGATTGTCGCGGAAGAAGTCGGTGATGCGGTCGTTGACCAGCACCGCGCCTAGCGGCGCATAGCCGCTGCCGATCGCCTTGCCGCAGGTGATCATGTCGGGGGTAACGTCCCAGTCGGCGATGGCGAAAGGGACGCCCGTGCGGCCATAGCCGGCGAGCACTTCGTCGGCCACGAAGAGCACACCGTAGCGGTCGCAGACCTCGCGCACCCGCTTGTAGTAATCCTTGTGCGGCACAAGCCCCGAGGCGGTGGTGCCGACGATGGTTTCGGCAAAGAACGCCGAGACCGTCTCCGGGCCTTCGAGGTTGATGGCCCGCTCCAACTCGTCCGCGCAATCCAGCGTGCAGCCGCCATTGTCGCGGCAATAGGCGCACCGATATTCGTAAGGCGGCGAAATATGCACCACCGGCAGCAGATAGGGCGCGTATGGGGTGCGCCAGCTCGTGCGTCCGGACAGTGACAGAGTGGCGATGGTCACGCCATGGTAGCTCTGCCAGCGGGAAATGACCTTATGGCGCTGCGTGTCGCCGCGCTCCAGGTGGTATTGCCGCGCCAGCTTCAGCGCCGTCTCGTTGGCTTCCGAGCCGCCGGACACGAAATAGACCGACTCCATGCCCTTCGGCGCCACCTCGAGGATCGAACTGGCGAGCTGTTCCTGCCATGGGTGAGTGAAGGTGGCCGTGTAGGCGAATGTCACCTTGTTGCCGGCATCCGCGAGAGCGCGATATATCTCGGTTCGGCCATGGCAGATGCAGACCACGCCAGCGCTACCCGTGCCGTCGAGATAGGCCTTGCCGTCGGTGTCGTAGACATAGACGCCGCTGCCGTGAGCCACCTTCGGCAGCTCCACCGCATAGTCTCTGGAAAAGATTGGTGACATTACCCCGGCCCGTCTGACGTCGGGCGACAATCGCGAAAGTCGGCAAAGCTGTCAATATCGATTATCGATAAATGATAAGAGTCATGACCAACGCAATCCGATCTGCTAGAGAATTCGCCGTGGAGTTGAATCCTTGCCCGGCTGGTGCGTGGACTCGTGCAATGGCTCACGCAGGCGGACGGCCATCGCCGGTTCGCACCATGCGACAGGGAAAGATTCGAAGCGGCTCAGAAGCATAAGATAGGGAACCTCCAGACCATGAGAATCTCGGGCGACAACCACCCGTCCCTGGAAAGCGAGATCGGCAAGGCGCTGAGGGCAGCCATCGTCGACGGCGAAATCGAGCCCGGCACCCGCCTCATCGAGCTCGACCTTGCGGCACGCTTCAATGTCAGCCAGGGCACGATCCGGGGCGCGCTCAAATATCTGCAGGCGCAAGGGCTGATCGTCTATCGCCCGCGCCGGGGCAACTTCGTCATCACCGTGGAAAAGCCCGACGTCTACGAAATCTCGATGCTGCGGGACTCACTGGAAGCGCTCGGCGCGCGACTGGCCGCGAAACGCATAGACGATGCCGGCCGCAAACAGCTCACCGACATCGTGGCGGCCATGAAGACCGCGGCCTCGAACGGCAACCGCAAGAAGCTGATGGAGCTGGATTTCGAATTCCACCGGACGGTGATCGGTATATCCGGGCACCGGCGGCTGATGGAGATCTACGAAAGGCTCGAAGGCCAGACCCGGATGTTCCTGCGGCTGACGGACCGGTTCTACAACAATCTGCACGACATACCGACTTTGCACGAACCGCTGGTCGCCGCGATCGTCGGCGGCGACGCCGACACCGCATTCCAGCTGGCCATCCGCCATGCGGATGCCGACGCCGAAGAACTCGTGTCCAGCATGGCGTCGGCGAGCCGCTGAGATTGCGCCCTACCTGGAAGTAACGAAGCGCCGTCAGGTCGGCGGCGTGCCGTTCTCGGCCAGCACGGCGCCAGCGAAATAGAGCGAGCCGCCGATCAGGA
>JAFKFE010000668.1 GCA_017308345.1 Alphaproteobacteria bacterium
GTTCTCGGCCAGCACTTCCGGTTTCTCCATCTGGCCGGAATGCGGTTTCAACGGCACGCCCTCGAAGCGCGGGATGACGTGGACATGGAGATGGTAGACGGTCTGCCCGGAAGCCGGCTCGTTGAACTGCATGAGGGTGACGCCGTCGGCGTCGAACGCCCTTTTCACCGCAACGGCCACCTTCTGGACGACCGCGAACAGCGGGCCGAGCGTTGCCGGATCGGCGTCGAGCATGTTGCGCGACGGCGCCTTCGGCACCACCAGCGTGTGTCCCGTGCCTTGCGGCATCACATCCATGAAGGCGACGGCCGCGTCATCCTCGTAGATACGGTGCGAGGGGATCTCGCCGCGCAGGATTTTCGCGAAGATATTGCCGGGATCATAGGCTTCGGCCATGGCGGGACGCTCCCAATTGCGCATTCGCCGTCCGGTGTAGCGAAGCCGCCGATGGGCGGCAAGGCGCTCCCGCGAGATCCGCCATGCGGATTGGAATCCGTGCGCGAGACGATTTCGGCTCTATTCCCCGATATCCTTGCGGAAGGGCGTGTGCTCCTCGAGATATTCGCCCATGCGCTCGACCTCGCGCCGCTCGCGCCTGAGATAGTCGGCAACGGCATTGCGCAGACCGGGATGTGAAATGTAGTGCGCCGAATGCATGGTCACCGGCCGGTAGCCGCGCGCCAGCTTGTGTTCGCCCTGCGCGCCGGCCTCCACCACCTTGAGCTTGC
The DNA here is from genome assembly GCA_017308345.1 of Alphaproteobacteria bacterium. GTDB lineage: Bacteria > Pseudomonadota > Alphaproteobacteria > Rhizobiales > Rhizobiaceae > Mesorhizobium. The sequence goes on from JAFKFE010000668.1 coordinate 729, forward strand.
GCTCGATGGCGAAATCGATCGCCTGATGGTAGCAGACCTCGAAATGCAGGAAGGGGTGGTCCTCGATGCAGCCCCAGTTGCGTCCGTAGAGCGCGTCGGAACCGATGAAGTTGATGGCGCCGGCGACGTAGCGGCCGTTGCGCTTGGCCATCACCAGAAGAATGTCGTCGGCCATGCGCTCGCCGATCAGCGAGAAGAACTGCCGGTTGAGATAGGGCCGGCCCCATTTGCGGCCGCCGGTATCCATGTAGAAGGCGTAGAAATCGTCCCAGGCGCGTTCGGTGATGTCCTTGCCGGTCAGCCAGTCGATCGAGATGCCGTCGGCCAGCGCCTCACGCCGCTCCTTCTTCATCGCCTTGCGCTTGCGGGAGGCAAGCGTGGCGAGGAAATCGTCATAGGTCGAAAAACCTTCGTTGAAGAAGTGGAACTGCTGGTCGGTGCGATGCAGGAAGCCCGCCGCTTCCAGGGTCGCGACATCGGGCTCGGTGGCGAAGGTGACATGCGCGGAGGAGACGCCGAGCTTGTCGGTCACGAGTTTCAGGCCCTCGGCGAGACCGGCCCTGACGGCGCCCGCGTTCTCGCCCCTGCCGACCAGCAGGCGAGGGCCGGTGACGGGCGTGAACGGCACCGAACATTGCAGCTTGGGATAATAGCGGCCGCCGGCGCGCTCGAAGGCGTCCGACCAGCCATGGTCGAAAACATATTCGCCCTGGCTGTGCGATTTCGGGTAGCAGGGGATGGCGCCGAGCAGCCTGCCTTGCGCGGTTTCCAACCTCAGGTGATGACCCTGCCAGCCGGTGCGCCGCACAGCACAGCCAGAATCTTCCAGGGCGCTCAGAAAGGCAAATGAAACCAGAGGGTTGTAGCCGTTTCCCGTATCGCCGCGCACGGTTCCGGCAAAGCCGTCCCATTCCTCGCGCGTGAACGCGCCGATGCCCGCCGCGACGCGGATCGCATAATCCGCGTTCGCTGCCTGTCCATCGTCGTCGTCGCCCTGATCCATGGGGCTTATTTAGGCGTCCTCGAGGCTGCTACAAGTCACGTTTCAGGCACCGTCTCAGGCGACCTTGACCAGGTCCGGCTCAAAGCCCTCGAAGGTCATCTGGTCGGCATATTTGAAGGTGAGGTCGACCGCCGGCTGGTCATGCACGGTCCATGTGAGGACGGGCATCTTGAGCTTCTCGCGCACGAAGCTGACGAACGTGTTGGGCAGGTCGCCGGCGGCGTAGGAGGTGAAGGCGAGGTCATGCGCCAGCATGGCGAAGTGTGCCTCGATCAGCTGGTTCTCCCTGCCGTAGGCGGTCAGCCCGCCGGGGATGCCCGGCGCGTCCTTGGCGAAATCGCGGATCAGCCAGTGATCGAACGACATGATCGCCACCTTGCCCTTGTAGCGCTTGAGCAGCCGGCCGACGCTTGCCACCAGCCCGGTATCGTGTCCGGGAACGCCTTTCAGCTCGACCACCAGCGGAACGCGGCCGCCGATCAGGTCGAGCGCTTCCTGGAGCGTCGGCACGTGATCCTTGGTGCCGCCGATCTTGAGTGTCGCCAGTTCGGCCGCGGTGCGTTGCCAGACGAATCCGTCCTGGCCGGTCAGGCGTTTGAGGTCGCCGTCATGGATGATGACCGGGACGCCGTCGGAAGAGACATGCACGTCGCATTCGATGGCATAGCCGCGCTCGGCCGCCGCGGCGAAGGCCGACAGCGTGTTTTCCCAGCGTGTCTTGTTCATGTCGTGGAGGCCGCGATGCGCGACCGGCTGCGCAATCAGCCAGGACAGGTCAGTCATGACGGGCCTCATTCGACTTCGAAAATCGCTTCGATTTCGACCGCGGCGTTGAGCGGCAGCGAGGCGGTACCGACGGCGGACCGCGCATGCCTGCCGCGCTCGCCGAGCACTGCCACCAGGAAGTCGGAGGCGCCGTTGGCGACAAGATGCTGCTCGAGGAAGTCCGGCGCGGAGGCAACGAAGACGGTGATCTTGACCACGCGGCTTATTTTTTCGAGATCGCCAAGCGCTGCCTTGGCCTGCGCCAGGATGTTGATGGCGCAGAACTTAGCGCCTTCCTTGGCCGCGGCGGTGTCGATGTCGCGCCCGAGCAGCCCGATTGCCTGCAGCTTGCCGTCCTTCAGCGGCAGCTGGCCGGCGGTGAACAGCATGTTGCCGGTGCGGCAATAGGGCACGTAGTTGGCGGCGGGCGCGGCGGCGGCCGGAATGGTGACGCCAAGATCGCTTAGCCGCTTTTCGATTGTTTCGCTCATTGGTTTTCCCTATTGCTGGAAGGCGCCGCGTTGGCCGGGCCGAAATTGCTATTTTTGCCTCGCTTCCGCCACGACTTTTTTTATGCTGGACCATCTTTCCCTGCGGTCTGCCTCCCGGCCGCGACGATCGGAGTAACGTATGCGCGCAACGCGCCTTTTCCTCGCCGCCGCCTGCTTTTCGGCGGCGCTTCCGATGGCGCCGGCCTTCGCGGTGCCCGCGCTGCAGGCGCATCGCGCCGTCTACGACCTGACGCTCAACAAGGCCTCCGACCGTTCGGGCATTACCGGCATCACCGGTCGCATGGTCTACGAGTTCAACGGCTCGGCTTGCGAAGGCTACACAGTCAAGTTCCGCTTCGTCACCCAGATCGTCACCAACGACAACACCCGGCTGACCGACCAGCAGACGACGACATTCGAAGACGCCGAGGGCAAGACCTTTTCCTTCGTGACGAAATCCTTCGTCGACCAGAACCTCGACAAGGAAGTGAAAGGCGTGGCCGTCAGGGAACCGAAGGGCCTCAAAGTCGATATCGACAAGCCGGAGAAAAGCAGCCTCGAGCTTGCGGCAACTCAGTTCC
>JAFKFE010000669.1 GCA_017308345.1 Alphaproteobacteria bacterium
GGCGACCTCAATCGCTACGCCCAGTTCCAGACGGCCGAATCGATCCCGCTTGCCGCCGACAACCCGGGTGGTCTGGCAGGGGCAGGGGCTGGTCTGGGGGCAGGGCTGGCGATCGGCCAGGCCATGGCGCAAGGTCTCGGCAATCCCGCCGCTTCGGCATCACAGGCGGCGCCGGCCCAGCCGGCCGAGGATCCCATTCAACTTCTCGAGAAGCTCGGCGGCTTGCTCGCCAAGGGAATCCTGACGCAGCAGGAATTCGACACCAAGAAGGCCGAACTGCTGTCTCGAATCAAGTGAGCCAGCGGACGGGTCCGGTTTCGAAATCCTTGCCGTCGCCGGGAGATCCGGCGCAGCCAACCGCCAACTCAGGGTTTTCATGCGCAAGTTCGACTGCCCGTCCTGCGGCGCGGAGCTGACCTTCCGGTCAGCTCAATCAGCCTATGCCGTTTGCGCCTATTGCCAATCCATGGTGGTGCGCACCGATGTCGACGTGAGGTCGATCGGCGTGATGGCTGCGCTGCCGGACGACATGAGCCCGCTGCAGCTCGGCAGCGGCGGCTATTTCGAGGGCCAGCCCTTCACCCTCATCGGACGGCTGAAGATCGGCTGGCGCGACGGGCTGTGGAACGAATGGCACCTTTTGATGGCGGATGGCCGCCGCGGCTGGATCGGCGAGGCGCAAGGGTCCTTCTCAATCAGCTTCGAACTGGAAGGGGCCTTGCCCCAGGACGTTACCCAAACCTTCGAATATTGTCTGCCGCTGCTAACGGGTGGCGAGGGTGCCGACGAAGTACGACCAGGCTTCACGGTGGAACTGGGTAGCACCACGCTGCGCGCGGTCGACATCAAGCTGGCGACTTGCCTAGGATCGGAGGGCGAACTGCCCTTCACGGCGCCCAAAGGCCGGCGGACGGTCGCGATCGATTGCATCGGCAAGGAGGGCGAGTTCGCCACGCTCGATCATGATGGCCGCGTGGTCCGCGCTTATGTCGGCCGTTATGTGGAATGGGACGACTTCCGCTTCTCCAATCTGCGGCCGCTGGAGGGATGGTGATGGGCGGCGAGCCTTCGATCATACCGTCAGAAGAGCCGGCGCCGCCGCCGCGCACGCCTGGCAGGCCGCGCACCTTTGCCTGCCCGAATTGCGGCGGACCGGTCACCCTGCGCGCGGTCGGCCAGTCGGTCACCGCCACCTGCAGCCAGTGTTCGTCGCTGATCGACGTGGCCGACGAGAACCTGAGTATCATCCAGACGGCGCAGTCCGCGATGCAGGGCGCCGAGATCCCGATCGGCGCGCGGGCCCGGCTCAAGGAAGTCGAATGGGAAGTCGTCGGCTTTATGCGACGTTGCGACGGGCCGGGCGACTTTCAGTGGACCGAATACCTGCTGTTCAACCCTTACCATGGCTACCGCTTCCTGGCCGAGGAATACGGCCATTGGACCTTGGTCAAGATGCTCAACCGCGATGTGCCGGGGGCGGGCGATCAAGGTTGGATCGACGCGAATGGCCGCAGCTACCAGTTCTTCGGCAAGGGATTTGCGCGCACCACCTATGTAGCCGGCGAATTTTTCTGGCGCGCATCGACCTCGGACGTCACCGCCGTAACCGACTATATCGCGCCGCCCTATCGACTGATGGTGGAGAAGAACGACGAGGAGATCATCGTCTCCGAGGGCGAATATATCGATGCGAGCGACGTCGCCGCCGCCTTCAATGTGCACCTGGGCACGCCTTCGTCGGCCGGCGTCAGTCAGGTCAACCCGCACAAGCCATCACTCACGATCATTGTCTTGGCGGTGATCGCGGCCACGATGCTTCAGTTCACCTCGTTGGCGATCTCGGCAAACGCGCTCGTCAATCGCCAAACCTACAATTTGACCCCCGCCGACAAGGACAAGACCCTTTCATCCGAGTCCTTCCGGCTGGAAAGAGAGGGTAATGTCGAGATCGACACTTATTCGAGCCTCAATAATGACTGGCTTGAACTCGACATGGCGCTCGTCAACATCGAGACCAACCAGAGCTATTCGGTATTCCGGGCACTCGAACATTATAATGGAACTGATTCCGATGGTGCCTGGGAGGAGGGCGGCAATAGCGACACGGTGCTGCTGCCGCCGGTGCCGCCCGGCACCTACAAACTGCTGATAGATCCCGATGCGGGGCTGTTCTCAAAGTCGCCATCGCTGTCTGCGTCGACGCAGCCCGTCACCATCGCCATTCGATACGACGTACCGATTTGGTCGAACTACCTCATTGCCATGGCGCTGTTGCTGACCGTGCCGGCCATCAGCATGATCAGGCGAATGATGTTCGAGAAATCGCGGTGGGAAAAGGGAGGCGTTGCCGAGTGATGCGAAAGGGAAGTGATGAGTAAGCTGCAGATGATCTATGCCGCGCTAGTGGTGCTCGGTATGTCGGCGGCCAACTTCAACGGCTATGCGGTGACCGCGATGTTCAACGGCAAGCAGACTGCCAATCGTGGCGTCAACTCATATCACAAATAGGGGGCTTCAATGAATGCAACCGGTCTGATCGATTTGAAACTCGTCGTCGCCTCTCTGGTCTATTCGGGCCTGGGCCTCGTCGTCTTCGTCGTCGCCTTCGTGCTGCTTGATCTGCTGACTCCGAAAGTGCAGGTCTGGAAAGAAATTTGCGAGAAGCAGAACATGGCGCTGGCCATCTTCCTGGGGGCGGTGGCGATCGGCATCGCCCTCATCATCGCTTCGGCCATTCACGGCTGACAAGCGATCCTCCGGCGAGTCGGCGTAAGGCGCTTTCGTGGAAATCCTGCTCCTCTTCTCGGCCTTCGTCATTGCGACCTGCGGGCTGGTCTACGAATTGATCGCCGGCACGCTGGCGAGCTACCTGCTCGGCGATTCAGTCACGCAGTTCTCCACCATTATCGGTGCCTATCTCTTCGCTATGGGGGTAGGGTCGTGGCTCTCGCGCTACATCGAACGCAACCTGCTCGCTTATTTCGTCCGCATCGAGCTGATGGTCGGAGCGATTGGTGGTTCGTCGGCCGCGGCACTCTTCATCCTGTTCGACCAGGTCGCCTCCTTTCGCTTCTGGCTCTATTTTCTGGTCGGCGTGATCGGCATCCTGGTCGGCGTGGAAATTCCCCTGCTGCTGCGCATCCTGGAGGGCCGGCGGATGATCGAGAAGAACATCGTCTGAAATTGCACAAGGCAAAGGGACACGCTATAGCGGCAGCGGGTCAGCAGTTCACCCAGGCGTCACCGTTCCTGCGAGGGGAAGCTAAACCTGCCTCTTATCGAACTAGCGACACAGCCTCGTGCCGGGTCGAAGACTGTGACCACGACAATCCCCCTGGATCGGCACAATGAGGATTGGTCATGACCCGAATTCCCATTGCGCTCCCTATCGGCGATCTTTCGACCTTCGCGAAGTCGCTCAGAAAGCAAATCCAGACGCATGATGGTCCGCCCACGCATGTGCTGCTCACCGTCGACATCGCCGGTTCCAGCTACCTCGTCGATGTCGGCTTCGGCGGCCAGACGCCGACCGCGCCGCTGCGCCTGCGCGCCGATGTCGAGCAGGCGA
>JAFKFE010000670.1 GCA_017308345.1 Alphaproteobacteria bacterium
GTAGAGTCGACGCTGTTTCTTCTTGGCGGTCGCTGCTCCCGCCCGTAACCGAAGCGGAATCAATGTCATGATTGTCAGAGCTTGGCGTTTGCTTTGATATGGCGCGATCGCACCATACGCATACGTAAGCACCTTGCACCCACCGGCGATCTCGCGCGGTCCAACGCCTTGTTGGAGCGTGATCTTTTCGGGATCATACTCTAGCCGGCGCTACGCCGGGTCTCGATATCCGGACCCAGCCAGCGCTCGAGCTTTTCGAGCAGCGCCCGCGGACTGATCGGCTTCGGCAGATAGTCGTCCATGCCGGCCTCCAGGCAGCGCTCGCGGTCGCCCTTCAGCGCATGCGCGGTCACGCCGACGATAGGCACGTGCGTGCCGATTTCCTCCTCGAGCCGGCGAATGGCGCCCGTCGCCTCCAGCCCGTTCATTTCCGGCATCGACACATCCATCAGGATCATGCGCGGATTGAGCTTGCCGAAGGCGTCGAGCGCCTTGCGGCCGTTGCCGACGATCTCGAAGCGGTAACTGGTCTCGCCCAGGATCTGGGTGAACACCAGCTGGTTCACCGCATTGTCCTCGGCGACGAGGATGTCGAGTCCGCGCTCCGCATCGGCCGGACGCGGACGCACGCGGACCGGTGGGGGCTGCAGCATTGCGCGGTCCGGCGCGGCCGTCTGAGCCGGCGCTGCCTGCGGCGTTCCGACGCCGGCGGCCGGCCGCGGATGCGTGGCGGCGCGGCTGTGGCGATGGCGCTGGATGGTCGCGACGAGCGTTTCCAGGAGGATCGAGGAGCGCGCCGGCTTGATCAGCTGCGCATCGATGCCGAGATCGCGATAGGCGGTGTTGGCGAGCGACTGGTCGACCGACGTCAGCATGATGATGGGCGTGTGCGCCAGACCCGCGGTGCTCCGCACGATGCGCGCCATCTCGGCGCCGGTCATGCCGGGCATCTGGTAATCGAGCACGACGCAATCGACAGGCACGCCGTAGGCGGCGGCGGCGATCAGCACCTTGAGCCCCTCGGCGCCGCTTTCAGCCGCGCAGGAATCAAACATCCACGACGCCATCTGCTCGCTCAGGATCGAGCGATTGACGGCGTTGTCGTCGACGATGAGCACGCGCGCGCCGGTGACATCGACCGGCATGATGCGCTGCCCGCCCTGCTCGGCCCTGGGCAGCGTCACGGTGAACCAGAAGGTCGAACCCTTGCCTTCGGCGCTGTCCACGCCGATCTCGCCGCCCATCATCTCGACCAGCCGCGAGGTGATGGCGAGGCCAAGCCCGGTGCCTTCGTGCCTTCTGGTCGAGGAGGTGTCGACCTGGCTGAATTTCTCGAACACCAGCTTCAGCTTGTCCTGCGGAATGCCGATGCCGGTATCGGTGACCGAGATGGTGAGCCTCGTCCCGGCCGGAGCCCGCTCGCCCGTGACGTCGACCAGAACATGCCCCTCGTCGGTGAAGTTCACGGCGTTGCCGAGCAGGTTGGTGACGATCTGCCTGACGCGGCCGACATCGCCGACGAACTGGCCATCGAGCCCCGGCTGGACGCGCACGATGAGCTCGAGGTCCTTCTCCTTTGCCCGCGTCGACACCAGCGTCGCCACGTCCTCGATCGCCTCGGCCAGGTTGAAGGGCGCCGGGTCGAGCACCAGCTGGCCGGCGTCGATCTTGGAGAAGTCGAGGATGTCGTTGATGATGGTGAGCAGCGCGTTGCCGGATTTGACGATGATGTCGGTGAACGTCTTCTGCTTCGGATCGAGGTCCGACTTCGCCAGCAGCTCGGCCATCCCCAGGACCCCGTTCATCGGCGTGCGGATTTCGTGGCTCATATTGGCGAGGAATTCCGACTTGGCCCTGTCGGCGAGCACGGCCCGCCGCCGCGCCTCGCTGAGTTCGGCCTCGCGCTGCTTGAGCTCGGTGATGTCGGTGGTGGAGCCGATGAGATAGAGCGAACCGTCCGAGGCGATCATCGCGCCCTTGCGCGCGAACTGGTGCCTGACGCTGCCGTCGGGCAGCGTCACCGCCTCCTCGATCTCCTGCGTCTCGCCGGTGCGCAACACGGCGAGATCGCCGGCGACGAAGGCCTCGCCATCCGCTCCGAAGATCTCGACGTCGGTCTTGCCGATCGCCTCTTCCTTGGTGAAGCCGGTGAGATCGCACCAGCCCTTGTTGACATAGAATTGCCTGAGGTCCGAACGCTTGGCGTAGATCGACACCGGCACGTTGTCGATGAGGCTGCGGAACACCTCGTTCTCGCTCATGCTCTGCCGGAGCGCCTGCTCGCGCGCCTTGACGTCGGTGATGTCGGTGCTGGAGCCGACCAGATGCACCGACCCGTCGATGGCCACCAGCCGGCTCTTGCGCGTCATCAACTGCCGCACCGTGCCATCACGATGGGTGACAGCCTCCTCGACCTCGCGTCCCGCGCCTGTCGCCACGACCTCGGTGTCGTCGCTGCTGAAGCCGTCGGCCTCATCCGACGCGAAAAGCTCACGATCCGTCTTGCCGAACACCTCGTCCTTGTCGAGCCCGGTCAGCGCGCACCAGGCCTTGTTGACGAATTCTATGCTGAGATCGTCGGCCTTGATGAAGGCCGCCACGGGCAGCTCGTCCATCACATGCCGGTAGAGGTCGATCTGGCGCATCGAGTCGCGCAACGCCTTCTCGCGAGCCTTGATGTCGGTGATATCCACGCGCACGCCGATGAAAGTGCCATCGTCGGTGCGCATGTCATAGACCTGGTACCAGCGTCCGTCTGGGTTGGGGCGTTCGTAGGAAGAACTCGGCAGGCGATAGCGCGCGAGCACGGCGTCGAGCCAGCGCCCGGTGTCGACCTCGTACAGGCTGTCGATCCCGGCGTCGCCGCTCGAACGGAAGTAGCCGACCGAATGGCCGAGCGCCAGCGCCTCGCGGAACGTGCGGCCGGGCTGCCAGGCCGGCTGCAGCGCCGGCAGCGTGTCCTGCAGCTTGCGGTTGGCGAAGACGAAGCGGTCGTCGCGGTCGTAGATGATAACGCCGGCCGGCAGCGACTCCAGCACCGTGGCGAGGTTCCTGCGCGCGTCCTCGGCTTCGGTCTCGCGCTGCTTCATGTCGGTGATGTCGACATAGGAGATCAGCCTTTTGCCGCCGGCAAGCGGCGCCAGCGAAGCGATGAGCGTGCGGCCGTCATTGCGAGGCAGTTGCCTGGAACCGGCCAGGCCTGCCCCGATTTCGGCCTCGCGCTCGGCGACGTGGCGCTGCCAGGCCGCCTCGTCATTGCCAAAAGGATCGACGTCGCGGCTGGCTTCCATCAGGTCACGGAAGCTGCAACCGACCGGGGCGCCGCGCGGATCGATCTCCCAGAAGTCATGGAAGGCGCGGTTGATCACTTCCGTCCGCAATTCGGCATCGAGGACGACCACGCCGATCGGCATCGAGTCGACGATCGCGCGCAGGCTGGCGAAGGTCTCGGCGACCTTTGCATTGGCGCTCTCGATCTCGGCCTCGCGCTGCTTGATCTCGGTGATGTCGTAATAGGTCAAGAGGCGTTTGCCGCCCGAGAGCGCCGTGACCGAGAACATCA
>JAFKFE010000671.1:0-3323 GCA_017308345.1 Alphaproteobacteria bacterium
GTATATCGATTTCATGTGCGGCTGGGGGCCGATGATCCTGGGTTATGGCGACGCCGACGTCGAGGCGGCGGCCGACAGGCAGCGGGCGCTTGGCGATGCGATGAACGGCCCGAGCGAGCGGCTCGTCGAACTGGCGGAACTCATGGTCGAGACCGTCCCGCATGCCGACTGGGCGATGTTCTCCAAGAACGGCACCGAAGCCACGACCGCCTGCCTGACGATCGCGCGCTCGGGCACCGGGCGCCGCAAGATACTGGTCGCGCGCGGCGCCTATCACGGCGCCATTCCGTGGTGCTCGCCATCGGTCGCAGGCGTTACCGAGGAAGACCGCGCGCATCTGATCTATTACGACTACAACAACGTCGAGAGCCTGCAGACCGCGGTTGAGCAGTGCAGGGGCGATCTCGCGGCGATCCTGGTCTCGGCTTTCAAGCACGACCTTGGCAAGCCGCATGAACTGCCGACCGTGGCGTTCGCGCAAAAGGCGCGGGCGCTCGCCGATGATGCCGATGCCGCGCTGATCGTCGACGACGTGCGCGCCGGCTTCCGCCTCGATATGGGCGGCAGCTGGGAAACGGTCGGCGTGCGGCCCGACATGGCCGCCTGGAGCAAGGCGATCGCCAACGGCCACGCGCTGGCCGCCGTCACCGGCAACGACCGTTTTCGCGAGGGAGCGACGCGCATCTTCACCACCGGCTCCTTCTGGACCGCCGGCGTGTCGATGGCGGCTGCGATCGCGACGATCCGGAAGCTCAGCGCCGTCGATGCGGTGGCGCACATGCGGGCCATGGGCCAGCGTTTCCGTGACGGTCTCGACGCGCAAGCGCGGAAGCACGGCGTGCCCTTGCGACAAAGCGGGCCGGTGCAGATGCCGGTGCTGTTGTTCGAGAACGATGTGGATCGCAAGCTCGGCGACACCTTCTGCCTGGAAGCGCTCGCCCGTGGCGTCTACCTGCATCCGGCGCATACGCTGTTCCTGTCGGCGGCGCATCAGGAGACGGATATCGACAAGGCACTGGCGGCCACCGACGAGGCACTGGCGGCGGTCGCGCGGCTTTAGTTGTGGTGCCGGCTCGCCCGTTGGGGAAGCGTCTCAGGACGCGACGAAGCCTTCATGTCCCTGCAGGAAACGAAGGAAGTCCTCGCCGCCCAGGATGAGGTCCCGCTCCATGGCGGTGCGTGCCTTTTCCGAATTCTTCTCGCGCAAGCCCTCGATCACCGTCAGATGCTCGGCGGCGCCGACATATTTGTGCTCGCCTTCCTTGAAGAAGACGGTCAGCATCGGCCCCATCGACACCCAGAGACTCTCGATATGGGCGACCAGCATTTCCATGCCAGACAGCCGATAGACGGTGAAGTGGAAGTCGCGGTTGTAGCGGAATGAAAGTTCCGGATCGCCGGCCCGGTCCGCCTTCTCGAACACTTTCTGGATGGCGGTCAGCTTGTCGATGTCATCCTTCGTCGCGTTCTGAGCCGCAAGTCCGGCGGCAAGGCCCTCCAGCGCCAGCCTTATGGTGCGGACCTCCATGTAGCGCGCCAGCGTCAACGCGGGCACGGTGACGAAACGTCCCGAACGCAGCTCCAGGCCGCGCTCGCTGACCAGCCGCAGGCAGGCTTCGCGGGCAGGGGTGACGCTGGTGCCGAGCTGGTCGGCGAGATCCTGCATCACCAGGCGCTGGCCCGGCCGGAACTGCCCCGCGATCAGCCCTTCGCGAAGGGCGACATAGGCGCGTGCGGACAGATTGCCTTGCTCAAGCGGCTGAATGTTCACGGCGAAGGTCTCCTCGGCATTGTTGTGTGGCGTCTTCTGCCGGCGGTGATTCTACAAGATATAACCAATAGACGCTTTTTCCTTCACTGTATTGTGGAGCCTGCTAGAGCAGGATGACGTTTCGTCGAATCGTCCTCCTGCTCAGCTCTTTGTTGGAGCATGATCCTTTCCGAAAACCGGTTCCCACTTTTTGCGTGCGCTGACCTCCGGTTCGGGATCATGCTCTAAGCGATCAGGGACTGCGCGACGCTTTCGACACCCGCCGCATCGAGTTTGTAGTGACGGTAGAGATGGGTCGGCGGCGCGATGAGGCTGTATTCGTCCTTGATGCCGTGCCTGACGAGCCTTGCGCCGCCGCCTTCCTCGGCCAGCACTTCGGCGACGGCGCCACCCAGGCCGCCGAGGATATTGTGCTCCTCGACGGTGAGGATGACGCGCGACTTGCGCGCCGCCGCCGTCACCGCCTCGCGGTCGAGCGGCTTGATCGTGTGCATGTCGATGAGGCCGACGGAATGGCCCTTGCCGTTGAGCGCTTCCATCGCCTGCCTGGCCGAGTGCACGGCCATGCCGCAGGCAATGATGGTGATGTCGTTGCCGATGCCGTGGACCACCGCCTTGCCGAATTCGAACGGCGCGTCCTCGGCGTAGACGACGGGGTCATGGCCGCGCGAGATGCGGAAATAGATCGGCCGCGGATGATTGACGGAAGCGCGCAGCGCCGCGGCGAATTGCGGGCCGTCGGCGGTCGACACGACGGTGAGGTCGGCGATCGAGCGCATGATCGCGATGTCTTCCGTGGCGTGGTGCGAGGTGCCGTAGAAGCCGAGCGAGATGCCGGTGTGATGGCCGATCAGGCGGACCGGCTGCGCGCAATAGGCGACGTCCATGCGGATCTGCTCGCAACAAAGCAGCGCCAGGAAGGAGGCGAAGGTCGCCACATAGGGCATGACGCCCGTCGTCGCCATGCCGGCCGCGGCCGAGACCATGTTCTGCTCGGAGATGCCGAATTGCGTGAAACGTTCGGGAAAGCGCCTGGCAAAGCCGACGAGGCCGTTGGAGTGCTGCAGGTCGGCGGTGCCGGCGACGACCGGATGGCCGGCTTCGGCGAGTTCGATCAGCGTGTCGGCGAGGATTGCGAGCGAGGGCGCGCGCTTGTTGAGCTCGCGGTACTGCCAGCTGTCGGGATGCAGGGCCGCGCTCATTCCGCACCTTCCAGGATCGTCTCGCGGGCGCGGGCTTCATCTTCCGGCGCGAGATAGCCGAGATGCCAGCCGGGTTCGGTTTCCATGTAGTCGATGCCTTTGCCCTTGAGCGTCTTGGCGATGATGCAGCAGGGCTTTTCGCGGTTGGTATCGGCCTTGACCTTGCGCAGCAGGTTGGCGAGCGCGACGACGTCATGGCCGTCGACCTCATGCACTTCCCAGCCGAAGGCGCGCCATTTCTCGTCGAGCGGCTCGACCGCGGCGACGTCGTCGACCTTGCCGTCGAGCTGGTAACCGTTGCGATCGATGATCGCGACGAGCCTGCCCAAGCGGTGGGTGGCGGCGCTGAT
>JAFKFE010000671.1:3348-6907 GCA_017308345.1 Alphaproteobacteria bacterium
CCCTCCTGCATCTCGCCGTCGCCGAGCAGGACGAAGACGTTGAAGTCCTGTCCGTGGAAGCGGCCGCCGAGCGCTATGCCGACGCCGTTGGAAAGCGCATGGCCGATCGAGCCGGAGCTGAAGTCGACGCCTGGCACCTTGCGCATGTCAGGATGATCACCGAGCGGGCTGCCGAGGCGGGTGTAGTCGTCGAGCCAGGAACGGTCGAAGAAGTCGAGATCGGCGAGGATCGGAAACTGGCCGACCGCCGCATGGCCCTTGCCCATCAGGAAGCGATCGCGTTCCGGCCAGCCCGGCTCGCCGCGACGCAGCCGCATCGTGTCGTAATAGAGCGTCGAGAAGATCTCGGCGCAGGAAAAGACCGACGAATAGTGGCCGACCTTGGCGATCGAAATCAGCCTGATCGTCTCCAGCCGCACGAAGCGCGCGCGCTCGCGCAGGCGGGCAGCCTGTTCGTCCGATATGCCGTCGCCGCTGTTGCTCGGCCAGCGGTTCGCGCCTGAAGCCATGCCTGCCCTCCTCCGGTTTTCAGCGTCGGATCACTCTCGACAACTTATAAGTTATAAGATATCTGATTGGCCCGCAAGAACAATCATTCGTCCAAGGGAACAGGAAATGCTCCAGAATTCGGCTCGTGCCATCGACATGAGCATGCATCTGCATTCGCAGACGGATCCGCGCCGGCACGAGCAGGACGGACCGCTGATCATTTCCGGCGGCGATGGGGTCTACGTCCGCGACGACGCCGGCAACCGCTATATCGAAGGCATGGCAGGCCTGTGGACGGCGTCACTCGGCTTCAACGACCAGAGACTGGCGGTCGCGGCGGCCGCCCAGTTCGCCAAGCTCGCCAACTATCACACCTTCAACCATCGTTCGAACGAGCCCTGCATCGACCTGATCGAACAGCTCGCGGCGGTCTCGCCGATTTCTCCGTGCAGGATATTCCTCGCCAACTCCGGATCGGAAGCCAACGATTCCATGATCAAGCTCGCCTGGTATTATCAGGCGGCGCGCGGCAGGCCCGGGAAGCGGCGCATCATCAGCCGCAACGGCGCCTTCCATGGCAGCACGGTGATGGGCGCTGTGCTGAGCGGCCTGCCGCATATGCACCGCTCGTTCGGCATGAGCCTCGACGACATGCTCTATGCCGGCAAGCCGCATTTCTACCGCGAAGGGCGAGAGGGCGAGAGCGAGGAGGCGTTCGCCGACCGCCTGATCGGCGAACTGGAGGCGATGATCCTGGCGGCCGGTCCCGACACGATCGCGGCGATGATCGCCGAGCCGGTGATGGGAGCGGGCGGAGTGATCGTGCCGCCAAACGGTTATTTTCCGAAGCTGCGCGCGTTGCTCGACAAACACGACATCCTGCTTCTGGCGGACGAAGTGGTCTGCGGCTTCGGCCGTACGGGCAACTGGTTCGGCAGCCAGACTTTCGGTTTCAAGCCGGACATGTTCTCGGTCGCCAAGGGGCTTTCCTCCGGCTACCTGCCGATCGCGGCGGTGGTCGTGTCGGACGCGACCTACCAGGCGATTGCCGACGAAGGGCACAAGAACAGCGTCTTCGGGCACGGCTTCACCTATTCGGGCCATCCCGTCGCCTCGGCCGTCGCCGCCGAGGCATTGCGCATCTATCACGAGATCGACGTCGTCGGCCGCGCCAGGACGCTGGGCGCGCGGATGCTGGCAGCGCTGCGCGACACGCTCGCGGATCATCCGATGGTTGGCGAGATTCGCGGCGTCGGCCTGCTTGCCGGAATAGAGCTGGTCGCCGACCGGCGCACCAAACAGGCTTTTCCGGCCGAGGCCAGGGTTGGCGCCGAGGTCGAACGCGCTTGCCGGGCGCGCGGCATCATCCTGCGCAACATGGGCGACGTGCTGGCGCTCTGCCCGCCTTACATCATCGAGCCGGACCAGATCGACGAACTCGTCCGCGCGCTTTTCCTCGCCATCGAAGACACCAGGGAGAGCCTCTCGCTCTGAGGCTGGCCGCCATGACAATCACCATCAGACAGGACAAAAGCATGTATCCCGAAGTCGGGCTGTTCATCGACGGCAAGTGGGGACCGGCCGCCGGCGGCAAGACGCTCGAGGTGCGCAACCCGGCCACCGACGAAGTCATCGGCTCGGTCGCCATGGCTGGCGCCGCCGACCTAGACCGGGCGCTCGCGGCAGCCGAACGCGGCTTCAAGGTCTGGCGCAAGGTCTCGGCCTTCGAGCGCGGCAGGGTGATCCGCGAGGCCGCGCGCCTGATGCGTGAACGCGCCGGCAGGATCGCCGGGCTGCTCAGCCTCGAACAGGGCAAGCCACTGAGCGAGGCGACGATCGAGGTGCTGGCCTCGGCCGATATCCTCGACTGGTTCGCGGAGGAGGGGCGCCGCACCTATGGGCGCATCGTGCCGGCGAGAGCCAGCTACGTCCATCAGCTGGTCGTGCGCGAACCGGTCGGGCCGGTGGCTGCATTCACGCCGTGGAACTTCCCGGTGTCGCAGACGATCCGCAAGGTCGGCGCGGCACTCGCCACCGGATGCTCGATCATCGTCAAGCCGCCGGAAGAAACGCCGGCTTCGCCCGCCTGCCTCGCCGACGCCTTCAAGGATGCCGGCCTTCCCGACGGCGTGCTCAATCTCGTCTATGGCAACCCGCCGGAGATTTCGAACTACCTGATCCCGCATCCGGTGATCCGGAAAGTGTCCTTCACCGGCTCCGTCCCCGTCGGCAAGCAACTCGCCGCGCTCGCCGGCCAGCATATGAAGCGCGTGACCATGGAGCTCGGCGGGCATGCGCCGGCGATCGTCTTCGACGACGCCGACCTCGATAGCGCCGCGAGCCTGCTGGCGGCGGCGAAGTTCCGCAATGGCGGCCAGGTCTGCGTCTCGCCGACGCGTTTCCTCGTCCAGGAGAAATCCTACGCGCCGTTCCTCGACAAGCTCGTCGGCCATGCGCGCGCTCTCAAGGTCGGCGAGGGGCAGGCCGAGGGCACCCGCATGGGGCCGCTGGTCAACGAGCGGCGGCTGCAGGCCGTGGAGGCGATGATTTCCGAAGCGGTGGCCGAGGGCGCCAGGGTCGTGACCGGCGGCAAGCGCATCGGCAACAAGGGCGCCTTCTTCGAGCCGACCGTGCTCGGCGATCTCAGCCCCGGCATGCGCATCATGAATGAGGAGCCATTCGGTCCGGTGGCACTGGTGGTGCCGTTCGCGACGTTCGACGAGGCGGTGGTCGAGGCGAACCGCCTGCCTTACGGGCTGGCGGCCTACGCCTTCACGCGTTCGCTGAAGACGGCGACCGAGCTTGGCGCGGAGATCGAGACCGGCATGCTGACGACAAACCATCTTGGCCTTGCGCTGCCCGAAGTCCCCTTCGGCGGCGTGAAGGACAGCGGCTACGGTTCCGAAGGCGGCTCGGAGGCGTTGGAAGCCTATCTCGTCACCAAGTTCATCAGCCAGGCGGGGTTCTAGCGGTTCGCGCCAATGCCTGGGCTAGACGAATATGTCGGCGCGTTGTTCGAGCTGCAGGCGGGTGCGGCGGATGTGGCCGTAGAGGATGAGGCCGGCCTGTT
>JAFKFE010000672.1 GCA_017308345.1 Alphaproteobacteria bacterium
TACCCGGACAACATCAACCGGTCTTCCGACGGCAATTACTGGCTGGCGCTGCTCGGCATGCGCGGGCCCGCGCTCGACCTAGCGCTGCGCATGCCTGGCTTCCGCAAGCGCATGGCCCGTCGCGTCGCGCCGGACCAGTGGCTCTATCCCAACATCAACACCGGCTGCGTGGTGAAGTTCAACGAGAAGGGCGAGATCCTCGACAATCTCTGGGACCTTGGCGGCCTCAACCATCCCATGATCACCTCGATGCGCGAGCATCGCGGCTGGCTCTATCTCGGCGGCGTCTCCAACAACCGCATCGGGCGCTACCGCCTGCCCGATGCCGACCCCAACTGGTGCGCGCAGGACGCCTATTGGGGCACCCGTTCATGATCGGCGCCATCTGGAGAGCCTGGGCCAATTTCCGCGGCTTCGATCTCACCGGGAGCACCGTGCCGCCGATGGACGGACCCTTGCGGCCGAACGCGAAGCTGGACGCGATGCCGGTGCTGATGCAGCTCGATGGCGTTGACAATCTCACGTCCGCGCATGACGGAATACTTTGCTCTTCCGGCAACGATCTGTTGACCCTCTCAACCACCGGCAACGTCTCGCAACTGGAGTTGAGCGCGCGTTGTCCAATGGATGGACCGGTGACCAGCATCGCCGCCTTGGGCGAAAGCCTGGCGATCGCGGTCGAAGGGCGCGGAATTCTCCTGGAGGGCACCAGCGCCGCCTCGCGCCCACTTAAGGTCGAAGGCCTCAATCCGTCCTGCGTGACGGCCATGGTCTTCGCCGATCCAACGACATTGTTCGTTGCCGTCGGATCGGATCGCCACGCGGCGAGCGAGTGGAAGCGCGACCTGATGACGAAGTCGGCGAGCGGCTCGGTCTGGCGGATCGATACCGGCAGCGGCCACGCCGAACGGCTTCTGGGTGGGCTGGAGTTCGCGGCAGGCCTCGCGCTTTCGGGAAAGGACATCTTCGTCGCCGAAGCGTGGCGGCATCGCGTCCTTGCGCTGGCGGGCGGCTCGCAGCCCCGCGTCGCGCTGGGAGCGCTGCCCGCCTATCCGGGTCGCATGACGCCGTCCGCTTCGGGCGGTTTCTGGCTGGCGATGTTCGCGCCGCGCAATCCGCTGGTCGAATTCGTGCTCAAGGAGGACGAATACCGGCGCCGCATGGTCGACACGATCGAGCCGGCCTACTGGATCGCGCCGGCGCTGGCGACTGGAAAGAGCTTTCTCGAGCCGATCCAGGGTGGCGCCCGCAAGAAGCTCAACATGCTCAAGCCATGGTCGCCGACATGGTCGACCGGCCTGGTGGTGCGATGCGACGAGCGCATGGCCATGCTGCGCAGCTACCAGAGCCGCGCCGATGGCGATGTCCATGGGGTGACGTCGCTCTGCGAGGCAGGCGGCAGGTTGATCGCCGGCGCCAGGGGCTCGGGCAAGATCGTGGCAATCGACGACGAGACGGCGGCATGAATTCACTGGTTCAATTGCGCGGGGTGTCCAAGGATTTTCGCGGCGTGCTCGCGATCTCGGACGTCAACCTCGACGTCCGCCCGGGCGAGATCCATGCCATCCTCGGCGAAAACGGCGCCGGCAAGTCGACGCTGATGAAGGTGCTTGCCGGCGTTTATCAGCCATCCTCGGGCGAGATGGTGCTGGACGGCAAGCCGACGGTCTTCAACTCGCCTTCCGATGCGCTCGCGCATGGCGTCGCCATGGTCTTCCAGGAGACCAACCTGGTTCCGTCCATGTCGGTGGCGCAGAACATCTATCTTGGCGACGAAAAGCTCTTCAACCGCCTGCGCGGCCTCAACATCCAGGCGCAGCGCTATCTCTTGTCGCTGAATTTCTACGTCGATCCCACCTCGCAGGTTTCCACCCTGGGCGCCGGCAAGAAGCAGATGGTCGAGATCGCGCGCGCCGTGCATCACCACGCCCGGCTGATCATCTTCGACGAGCCGACCGCGACGCTGACGCCGGAAGAAAAATTCCATTTCTTCAATCTGGCGCGCCGGCTGAAGGAGCAGGGCATCGCCATCATCTTCATCAGCCATGCGCTGGAGGAAGCGCTCTATCTGTCGGACCGCATCACGGTGATGCGCGACGCCAAGGTCGTCGTCACCGACGACACGTGCAATTTCGATCGCGATCGCATCGTGCAGGCGATGGTCGGCCGAAGCCTGTCAGGCGAGCTCTACGCCGGCGACAAACGCAAGGCGCGGCCGATGGGCAACAAGATCCTGAGTGTCGAGAACCTCTCGATGGGCAACACGGTCCGCAACACCTCGTTTTCGGTGTTCGCGGGCCAGGTGACCGGCATGTTCGGGCTGGTCGGGGCAGGGCGGACGGAGACGATGAAGATCGTCGCGGGCGTCTTGAAGCGCGACTATTTCCACGGCGGCACGGTGCGCTTCGAGGACCGGCCGGTGCGCTATCGCACGCCGCGGCCCGCGGTGCGCGACGGCATCGTCTATGTCACCGAGGACCGCAAGATCGAGGGCTTCTTCGAGACCATGACCATCGCCAGCAACGTCCAGCTCGGGGCGCTGGCGACCGGCACCAATCCGCTGACCGTCGTCACGCCGCGCAACGCGCGCGAGCTTGCCACGGCCTGGACCAAGCGGCTGGGCGTCAAGGCGATCGACGCCGATGCGCGCGTGATCGAGCTGTCCGGCGGCAACCAGCAGAAGGTGGTGCTGTCCAAGGCCCTGATCCAGAAGCCGAAGCTGGTCGTCCTGGACGAGCCGACGCGCGGCGTGGATGTCGGCACCATCGTCGAGATCCACAACTTCATCAACGAGCTTGCCGACAGCGGCATGGCGGTGGTGGTGATCTCGTCCTACTTGCCCGAGATCCTGGCTCTGTCGGACCGCATCCTCGTTGCCAGGCAGGGGCGCGTCGTCGAGGAGATGGATATCGCCGAGGCAACCGAAAGCCGCATCATGTACGCGGCTGTTCACTGAGCGCCGCCACCAGCCGGTTCAGCGCAGGCCTGAACGAAAACTATGGCCGTCGGTCGCGACCTACCACCTGTTCGTCGGCAGCACGAACATCTGCGCGATCTGGACATGCGGCGGCTGGCTCAGCGCGAACATCACGCAGCGCGCCACGTCCTCGGGGTCGAGCGCCATGCCGAAGCGTTCGAAATATTGCCGCGCCGCTTGCTCGTCGCCGCGGTGCCGGGTCGTGACGATGTTGGTGCGCGTCAGGCCGGGCATGATCTCGATGACGCGCAGCGGGGTTTCCGCGAGCTCGCCGCGTATGATGTCGCTCAGCATGTGAACGCCAGCCTTGCTGGCGGAGTAGGGCGCCTGCTCGGGTACGATCCGGAGCGCGCTGATCGAGCTCATGTTGACGATGTCGCCCCGGCCGCGCGCCACCATGCCCGGCAGGATCGCGCGCGTCACGCGCATCAGGCCGATCAGATTGGTCTCGATGATCGCCGACCAGTCGTCCGGCGATCCCTGGTCGAAGCGTATGCGGCCGCCAATATCGTGGCCCGCATTGTTGACCAATATGTCGATGTCGCGGAATTCGGCCGGCACGTGTTCAAGACAAGCGTCGA
>JAFKFE010000673.1 GCA_017308345.1 Alphaproteobacteria bacterium
ATAGACGCTGAAACCTTCGAAACCCGGGCGCACGATGATGAGCACGCCCACGAAACCGACGCCGATGGCAGTCCAGCGTCGCCAGCCGACGCCTTCGCCGAACACCAATGCCGCGCCCATGGTTACCGCCAGCGGCAGCGCCTGCATGACAGCCGAGACGTTGCCGATCGGCAGATGCGCAAGCGCGATCAGGAACGATACCGTGGCTCCGGCCTCGCCGGCGACGCGCATGGCTACCATCGGCTGCAGCATGGCGGCCGGATTGGCAAGCGCGCCCCGCCGCCAGGCCAGCAGGCCGACGAAGAGAGACGCGAAGGCGCCGCGCACCAGCATGACCTGCGCCATGTTCATCGACTCGGACGAAAATTTCGTGATCGCATCGTTCAAGGTGAAGCCGACCATGGCCACGATCATGAACAGCGTGCCGCGCAGGTTTGGCGAGAGGGGCAAAGGCGTTTCCGGATTCTATTTGGGATCGAACCTGTAGCAGGTCACCGCAAACAGCAACGCCAAAAGAAATGGGCCACGAGTTTCCGCGTGGCCCATGAGATCGATTTGCCGAGGCTGCGAAGACTTACTTCGGCGTCAGCACTTCGGTGCCGTTGCCGTTCTGGCCGGCGATGGTCCACAACCCGTGCAGGGAGCCGTCCTTCTCGACCTTGTAGACGACGAGACCGATCTCCTTGCCCATGGCATAGCCGGCGGAAAACGCATTGTCGTTACGCATGCAGATGCCGTCCGAGGTCGAGCCGCCGGTTTCCCAGTGGATCGTGCAGGTCGTGTCGCTGGTCAGCGTGATGGTTGCCTCGCCGCTATATTTCGAACCGTCGAAATTGGTGCCGGCGACGGTGTAGGTGCCGCCGATCGACTGGGCGGCGGCCGGCATGGAAGCAACCCCAAGCATTGCAAGTGAAAGCATGATTGTACGCATACGCACTCCCCCCCTAGAGCGTTTCACCGTTTCACGGAAACGGCGAACCGCTCTATCCCTTTGTTTTTACGCAATTCCGGACGGAAAACCGCTCACACTTTTCCTAGAATTGCTCTCGAGCGAAAATCGCGCCAAGAGGCTAGGCCGGAAAAAGCCGGCGGTAAATCGGGCGGGAGGCGGCGCGGATGGTTTATTTCGAGTGTAGCCCTGACGCCTCGTGGAGGCTGGCGGCGATGGCGCTGACCAGCGGGTCGTATTTTGCCTTGAGCGCTGCCGGATACTCGATGAAGACGCTGTGGATCACGTCCTCTTTGCCGAACACGCTTCGCCGATAAAAGACCTTGTCGCCCTTCGTGCCCGACAGCAACGCCCAGTTCTTACCTGTTTTGCTGTAGGTGACCTTTTCGCCGGGATCGGGGTTCGACTTTTCGTTCTCGACGAGGCTCTTGGGCGTGTCGTCCAGCGCATTGTAGCTGCCGTAACAGGCCACGCTGGCTCCGTCGGCACTGTGCCACTCCAGGCCGTCGCCATTTTCCGGCTCAGGCATGCGCTCGGTGAAGATCTGGTCCGGGAAAGTGCACACCGTGCCGAAGCGCGCATTGACATAGGTGAACGGCTTGGCCGCTGCCGGCGCAATCACGGCCAACAGCGCGGATAATGAAATCGCCGCGGAGGACACTTGAAAGAGACGTTGCATGATACCCCCCACCACGGCCACTGACCGGAGGCGATCATGCACCAATCAATGGAAAAAATCAGCCGCCGGTGACGCTCATATGCCGCGATACCGAAGGGCGGCTGGTGCGGCGGTCGATGATGAAATCGTGGCCCTTCGGCTTGCGGCCGATGGCCTCGTCGATTGCGGCGTCGAGCAGCTCGTTGCCCTCGGAAGCGCGCAACGGCGCCCTGAGGTCGGCGGCGTCCTCCTGGCCAAGGCACATATAGAGCGTGCCGGTGCAGGTCAGCCGCACGCGGTTGCAGCTCTCGCAGAAATTATGCGTCATCGGCGTGATGAAGCCGAGCCGGCCGCCGGTCTCCGTGACATGGGCATAGCGGGCGGGGCCGCCGGTCTTGTAGGGGATGTCGGAGAGCGTGAACTGGCGCTCCAGCGAGGCGCGGAGCAGCGACAGCGGCAGGTATTGGTCAGTGCGGTCGGCCTCTATCTCGCCCATCGGCATCGTCTCGATAAGGGTGAGGTCCATGCCGCGGCCGTGCGCCCAGCGCATCAGTTCAGGGATCTCGGCATCGTTGAAGTCGCGCAGCGCAACCGCATTGAGCTTGACCTTCAGCCCGGCCTTCTGCGCGGCATCGATGCCTTCCAGGACCTTGTCGAGATTGCCCCAGCGCGTGATCTGATGGAATTTCCCGGCATCGAGCGTGTCGAGCGAGACGTTGATGCGCCTGACGCCACAATCGGCGAGTTCGGCGGCGAAGCGCGAAAGCTGCGAGCCGTTGGTGGTCAGCGTCAACTCTTCCAGCGCGCCGCTTTCCAGATGCCGCGACAGCTGACGCACCAGATGCATGATGTTCTTGCGCACCAGCGGCTCGCCGCCGGTCAGCCTGAGCTTCTTCACGCCTTTCTCGATGAAAACGGTGCAGAGCCGGTCAAGCTCCTCGAGCGACAGCAGATCCTTCTTCGGCAGGAAGGTCATGTCCTCGGCCATGCAATAGGTGCAGCGGAAATCGCAGCGGTCGGTGACCGATACGCGCAGATAGCTGATGGCGCGACCGAAAGGGTCGATCATGTCCATTTGCAAGCGTTTCCTGTGCCCTGTCCGGCTTCGTTATATACAGCTATGTGATACGATCCAGCGCCGCGTTCAAGATAGAAGGTCTTGATCTTTGGTAACATTCCCCGACCGACATCGCGTGTCGGCTGCTTATCAGCGGTCTTTTCGGATCGCGCGAAGCGGCGTAGGGAAGGGCGCAACCCGGACAGGAAGATCATGACCGCGCCAAAGGAACTCAGGGTCTCGAAGGACCGCAAGCTGTTGACGGTGACCTTTCCGGGTCATCAGCCGTTCGAACTGCCGGCCGAATTCCTGCGTGTGGCCTCGCCTTCGGCGGAGGTGCAGGGCCATTCGCCGGAGCAGCGCGTGACGGTTCCGGGCAAGCGCAATGTCGCCATCCTCAAGATCGACCCGGTCGGCAACTACGCGGTGCGCATCACCTTCGACGATTTCCACGACACCGGTATCTTCACCTGGAATTACCTGCATACGCTCGGTCATGAAAAGTATGCGCGCTGGAATGCCTATCTTGCCGAGTTGGCCGAGAAGGGACTGAGCCGGGACCGTTAGAGCATGATCCCCAAAAGTGGGAACCGGTTATCACGATCCAACCGGGCGCGTGGCAATCCAATTTCAGCCGCCTGCTGTCGTCACGGCGTCATGGACATGGAGTAGCCGCCGGCAAAAGGCCAGGAGGCGAAAAAATGTCGCTCATCACATCCGTCGAACAGCTCGAGGCGCTTTACGGACGGCCGGGCGAGGCCTCGGTCGTCAAGGAACTCGACCATGTCATCCCTGAATACGCAGCCTTCATCTAAGCCTCGCCTTTCGTTGCTCTCGCCACACGCGGACCGGAGGGGTTGGATTGTTCGCCGCGCGGCGA
>JAFKFE010000674.1 GCA_017308345.1 Alphaproteobacteria bacterium
GAGGACCTGGCGCGCCTTGGTGAGCTTTTCGAGGACGGCGGGCGTGACCTCGACCTTGCAGGCGTTACGCGCGGCGGCAACCACATCCTCGATGCTGACGCCCGCGCCGGTGAGAACCAGGGGGGTCATGCGAAGCGCAGCCTCTGGCCGACGCCGTTCTCGATCGCCTTGGTCAGCATGGCCTTGCCGAGCGCGATGTCGGAGAGCGAGAGGCCGCGATGCCAGAACAGGATCGTCTCGCCATCGCTTTGCCGGCCTGCCTTGAGCCCGGCGGCGATCTGGCCGAGCTCGGCGTGCAGCGTCGCCTCGCTCAGCCGTCCCGTTTCGACATGGGCGCGCAAGGAGCCGAACTTGCCGCCCTTGCACTGGCCCCAGTCGTCGACGACGATCTTCTGCATGATGTCGGTGAGCGACAGTTCGACCGCGCTCATCGTGCCGTAGGGTACGACCAGCGCGCCCCGCTTGATCCATTCAGTCTTGAGCAGAGGCTGCGGTTCCGGAAGCCGCGAGGCCTCGACGACGATGTCCGCGCCTTCGACGCAGCTTTTCCAGTCGCTCACGGTCATGACCGGCTTGCCGAGATCCGCGGCGAGCTTCGCTGCAAAGGCATCGCGGCTTTCGGGCCGGCGCGAATGGACGCGGATCTCGTCGAAGTCGAAGAGATGGTCGAGCAGGCGCACATTCCAATAGGCGGTGCCGCGCGCGCCGATATGGCCGAGCACCTTCGCATTCTTGCGCGCCAGATGCTTGGCGCCGATGGCGGTGACGGCGCCGGTGCGCATGTCGGTGATGACGGTGGCGTCGAGGATGGCGCGCGGCGTGCCGGTGCGCGGATCGAAGAGGTTGAGGATGCCGAACTCGGACGGCAGGCCGTGCATGTAATTGTCGACATAGTCGCCGACGATCTTCACGCCGGCGGCGTCGAGCGGCGCCACATAGCCGCGCAGGACGTTGAAGTGGCCGTGGAAGGACGGGTCAGGCTCGAGATGGACGCGCGGCTCGATAACGGTCCGGCCGTTGCCCTGCGCGACGAGTCCGGCTTCGACGGCGCCGATGATCTCGGCGTCGGTCATGGCCAAAGCCTCGATGTCGAGCGCATTGAGGTAGTCGATATAGATAGGCTTCATGCAGTTTCCTCGGCCACCCCCGGGGCTCATCCATAACAGGCGAAACGGTGACACGGAAGTTTGTTGGACAAGCTCTGGACCGGGCCGGCATGGCGGCGATGCGCTTCCCGGTCCTACCGGCCAATGCTGGCGCCAAGATCTCGAGCCATTCGACGAACAGTTGACGTCGCGCCGGGCGCATTTCGCGGACGCAAATTGCGCCGGCCCCGCCACCTTCGAACGAGTTCTTCTGCGGATCGCGCGATCGGGGCAACGAACCGCCAAAAAGCCCAAGAGTTTCCGTCTATTGCGCCAGTTGCGGCAATCGATGCGTCCACTCGGAAAATAGTCGGAGAGCCGCGGTTGTTGAACGCGGATTCATTTGACGAGCTGCTGTTGAGCCGATTAGCTTTCGTGCGGGATGCAGGCCCGGCCAAGGCCTGTCCGTCGGGGCGAAAGACGTAAGCGATGAATGCGATCGGCCGGCCGAACTGGAGGCGCCTCAATCAGGAAGGCATCGTCTTTGCGATCGCCATCCTGCTGTTTGCCGCCGCGGCCCTCGGCCTGCCCGGGTTCCTGACCGCCGACAATCTCGTCGCCATTGTCCGCTCGGTGTCGGTGCTGGGCATCCTGGCGCTCGGCATGGCGGTGGTCATCATCGGCCGCGGCATCGATCTGTCGGCGGTGGCGATCATGGCGATGTCGGTTGCCTGGTACCTGCAACTGCTCGACACCGGCACCGCGGATGGGCTCGCCTTTATCTATGTGCTCGCCGGTGTTCTCGCCATCGGCCTGCTCAACGGCTTTCTTGTCGCCTATGCCGACGTGCCGGCGATCTTCGTCACTCTAGCCACCGGCTCCTTCGTCTTCGGCTATGTGCGTTCGCAACTGATCACGCAGGATGCCGTTCCGGTGCCGCAGGGCCATTGGGTGGAACTGCTCGGCGGCGTGCGCTTCCTCGACATCCCCATCGAGGTCTTCGTCTTCGCCGGACTTGCGTTCCTGGTCTTCCTGTTCCTGCGCTACACCAAATGGGGCCGCTTCATCTATTTCGCCGGCGACAACCCGGTCGCGGCGCGCAACATCGGCATTCCGGTGCGGCCGATGCTGGTGCTGCGCTACGTGCTTTCGGCGGTGGTGGCGCTGATCGCCGGCCTTCTCACGGCGGCCAGCCTGCATTCGATCAACACGCGCGTCGTCAATTCGACGCTGCTCTACGACATCGTGCTGGTTGCGGTGATCGGCGGCATCGGGCTGTCGGGCGGACGGGGCGGGGTGCGCAACGTGCTGGTGGGCGCCGCGTTGATCGGCATCCTGCTCAACGCCATGACCATCATCGACATTCCGCTGCTCTACCAGAACCTGATCAAGGCGGCGATCCTGCTGGGCGCCATCATCGTGGACGGTATCATCAATCCGCGTGACGAGCAGACCGCGCAACAGGGCGACATTTAGAGCAGATGGGCCTGCCCATCTTGCTCTGGGGGTACCCGGAACGATCGCGACGATCGGCCGGCAATGAAAACCGAACCAGAGGATGTGACATGAAACTGCTCAGAACATTGATGGCCGCCGCCACGGCGCTCGCCGTTACCGCCTTCGCGGCGCCGAGCTTCGCCGCCGACGATCCAGGCCCCGCCGCCTATGCCAAGTCGCTCAACGGCAAGCGCGTCATGCTGGTGCCGCTGGCGATGGGCTTCGACCTGGCGCAGGGCTGGGCTCATTATCTGAAGAAGGAGGTCGAGGCCTGGGGCGGCACGTTCGAAACCCGCGACCCGAACTGGGTGGTTGATGCCGGCGCGCAGGCGATCACGGACGCGATCGCTTCCGACACCAGACCGGATGTGCTGATCATCCACGCGCCGGACCTCAACTCCTATTCGAAGCTGATGAAGAAGGCGCAGGCGGCTGGCACGTACGTGCTGCTCGTCGACAATCCGGCGAATTTCCCGGCCGATGCCTTTGTCGGCAGCGACTGGGACAAGCTCGGCCAGCTCGAAGCCGAAGCGGCGATCAAGGGCTGCGGCGAGAACTCGTCGAAAAAGATCGGGCTGGTGCAGGGCGACCAGGCGAACTCGTCGAGCCTCTACCAGTATGCCGGCATCATGAAGGTGCTGGAGAAGCATCCCGACTTCCAGGTGGTGGCAAAGCCCGACTCGAACTGGGACGCGACCACCTCGCGCAACGTGACGACGACGATGTTGCAACAGCACCCGGACATCTGCTCGATCATCGACTTCTGGGACGGCGACGCCACCGGCGCTTCCGCCGCGATCCGCGACGCCAAGCTCGACGGCAAGGTCTTCCTGGTCACCACCGGCGGCGGCGAGAAGACCGCCGATTGCGACAAGCTGGAAGACGGCACCTACGGCGCCGTGGTGATGACCGATCTTGCCCGCCAGTCGGGCGACATGAACGCTATCATAAAATTCCTGC
>JAFKFE010000675.1 GCA_017308345.1 Alphaproteobacteria bacterium
CAGCACGGTCAGCGCCGGCTCGAACAGCCAGTGCCGGGTGGTCAATTCCGGCGGCACCTTGCGGATGATGTCGGGCAGTTGCATGCCAAGCAGGATGAACAGCGAGCCGTTGAACATGAAGATCAGCATCGACCAGAGCGAGATCGTCTGGATGCGCGCCGAGACCGCCATATGGCGCATGATGCCGGAATATCCGGTCAGAAGGCCGGCCGTGACCGCCGCCAGGATGCCCGAAGCGCCGAAATGCTCGGCGATCAGGTAGGCGACGAAGGGCAGCAGTGCCATGACCAGCACCTGCGCTTCGGCCGGTGTGCTGGTGATGCGGCCGAGGACCTGCAACGACCTTGCCGCGATGAACAGCGTCGCGACACCGGCGAGGATGCCGACCGCCACGGCAAGGACAAAGCTCAGGGATGCTCCGGCAAACGAAAAGCTGCCGGTCAACACCGCCGCGACCGTGAAGCGGAACATCACCAGGCCGGAGGCGTCGTTGAGCAGCGATTCGCCTTCCAGTATGTGCATCAGCCGGGCCGGGACGACATTGCGGTCGACGATCGAGGATACGGCGACCGCGTCGGTCGGCGACAGCACGGCGGCCAGGGCGAAGGCGACCACCAGCGGGATGCTCGGCACCAGCCAGTGCAAGGCGTAGCCGAAACCGACGATGGTGAAGAAGACCAGGCCGATGGCGAGATCGAGGATCGGGCCGCGCAACGCGATCAGCTCGCGCTTCGGCGCCGAGAAGGCATCGCCGAACAGCAGCGGCGGAATGAACACCAGAAGGAACAGCTCCGGATCGATCTCGACATGCAGGCCCCGGGCCGGCCAGGCCAGGGCGGCGGCCACCGGCAACGGCACGCGCGCCAGCCGCACCAGCGCGCCCGAAAGCGTCACCAGGGCGAGCACGACGAGGATGAAGACGGCGACGTCCATGGCGCGATTCCAGCTGTTCGACCGACCATGGGCAATTGCCGGCCTCGCGTCCAGCCGACCGGGCATCACGCGGCAATATCAACGACGGACGAGAGCCGTTGCGCTAGTGCGACAGAACCGCCCTGGGCACGGTACAAAGCACCGTGAAGGCTGGGTTCACGACATTGCCGATGCGCAAGCCGCAGGTCTGGCTGACCAGCTGATGAGCATCCATCGTGTCCAGGCCTGTGCGGTGCGCCACCCAGCGCACCAGCCCGGCAACCGCATTGCGGGCGGCGTCGTCCAGCGGCCGGGCGCAGCCGATGACGCCGATGTGGCTGTCGGTCTCCAGGCGCGGCCAGTCGAAACTGTCATCCTGCACCGCCTTCCCAACGGACAAGGTCGTGAAGAAGGCGCCCTCGACCGCGGTGCCCGCGATCTCGCCATCGCCCTGCGCATAATGTCCGTCGCCGATATAGATGTGCCCGCCATCGACATTGGCCCGCAGGTAAAGCTTGGCACCCTCCGTCAGGTCCGGAATGTCGAAATTGCCGCCGAAATCGCCCGGAACGACGCCGAGACGAACCTCGCCATGGGCGGGCGCGACGCCCAGCGTGCCGTGAAACGGCCGATAGTTGGCGCGCAGCGTGCGGCCGGAGGACGTCTGGGTCGTCAATTGCGTTCGATCCGGCGATAGGCGCCAGATCCACACCCGCTCCTCCTGCTCTTGCTGCAAATTGGGCGAAGCGCGCGTGCCCGACAGGAAGCCGAAATTCGGCGATATCGTCGCCACGCCCCAGTCGCGGGCAGGCTCCAGGCGATGCAGGCGGATCGCCATGATATCGCCGGCCCTGATGCCTTCGACGGCGATCGGACCGACCAGCGGGTTGACCTTTGGGTAGGGCGCGACCTCGCGCGGCTTGCCGTCGACGCTTGTCAGCCGGCCGGAGAAACAGTCCTCGGTGAACACCGTGAACTGCTCGCCGGGCCTGACGGAAAGCCGCGGCGCATGCCCTCCCAATTGGAAGACGAAATCGTGGCCGTCGTTCAGCGGTCGAACCAAGTGCCGGCTCCCAGTTTTTCGACAATGTCGACGAATGCCTGCGTGGCGTCGCGGTGGATGCTATGGCCGACATTGGGCATCACGACGACCGATCGTTCGCCGGCCTCCGCGCGCAGACGCGCCGTGTCGCCGGGAGGGACGAACCGGCTGTCTTCCGGCAGGACCCAGACCGTCGGCTGCATCCGCGCCAGGCGCGCTGCCTCGTCCCGCAGGTCCCAGGGCGCGTTGCCAGCGAAGGCCGAGCGTGCGTCATCGAAGGATATCTGCTCGAGCGACACGACTTTCCAGGCAGCGTCGCGCCGCGACCAGCCAGGATTGAGCTTCAGCAATCCCTCGATGTCGTGGGGCATATTTGCCTCGTCCCAGTCCAGCATGCCCTTGGGCGTCGCCTTGTCGGCGAAGTGCGAGACCGGGTCTTCCAGAAGCAGCGCTTTCGGCCGGAACAGGCCGCGCAACACGCCAAGCTGGGCCAGCGTGCCGCCGAAGGAATGGCCGAGCAGCACATCCGGCCCGGCAGGCAGGTTTTCGGCAAAGTCGGAGAGCAGGCTGTCGAAGGAAAAATCGCCATTGCCGCGCGCGCTTTCGCCATGGCCGCGCATATCGGACGCGATCACCTGCCAGCCGCGTTCGGCAAGCACTCTTGCCGGCTCGGTCATTGCACCCGCATTGGCGGTGATGCCGTGTAGCGCCACCATCGTCTTCGCCGCGCCACGGTCGCCCCAGCGCATGATATTGAGCGTCACCATGTCAGACTCCCGCGGTCCAGCCGACGATCTGACGCCAGAGCGTCGTGTAGCCCGGCCAGTCGACAAAGGCCGGCGGCGCCCAATGCGGCCCGCAATCGGAGGCGAAGGCGACCGACCGCCCCTTGCCGAATTCCGCCGCGACGATCAGGGGATCGTTGCCGACGGTCGCGACCACCGTCGCCTTCTGCCTGGCCGCGAAGCGGTTGTAGCCAAGAAGCGCCGGCCATTCCGCCTCCAGTCCGCCGACGATCGGATGATTTGCGGCGGCCACACGTGGTTTCACGCCTTGCGGCCGCTCGGCGCGGTCATCGCCCGCCTCCATCTCCACGCCCAGAACCTCGGCAACTTCCGTATCGCGGTAGCGCGCCTTGGCGTCGATACCCTGAAAGGTCATGTAGCCGCCGATCATCACCAGGCCGCCGCCACCGAGCACGTAGTCGCGGATGGCTTCGAGGCGATTGGGCAGCATCTTCGAGCGCACGAACGTGTCGGGATGGAGCAACAGCGTGTTGGCGCCGATATCGCTCAGCATGACGCAGTCGAATTCCGCCAATTCGGCCGCGCTGAAGGGGAAGTCGCGCGCGGCGACATGGGCGGGCTGGTAGACAACGTCCCATCCCCCGCCTTCGAGCGCGTCGCGCAGCCAGCGCACGCCTTCGGCGTACTCCGTGGTGGTGAAGGAATCGAAGCCCTTCTGGTGGATCGAATGAACGGTCCAGGATTCGCCCGCGATCAGGACGCGGCGGCTCTTTGTCATACTTCCTCTCCTGTTCTGTCAGGCCGGCTGGCCAGCCGCTTCAGCGCGGCGATGAAGGCGGCATGGATGCCCTCCCCGTCGAGCTCGACGGCGATTTCGGCATTTGGCGGCCCGGCGCGGCCGGCAAAGTCCCTGACCGTGCGGCCATAGGTGAACTTGCCGGCAAGCTCGACCTCGACCCGGGCCGGAAGGGTCCGGGCCAGGGAAGGCTCTGCCGCGACGAGCGACGCCACGGGATCGTTGAGCGGCATGGCGGCGGGGCCGAACACGCCCTGGCGGAATGTCGTCTTCAGCGAGCGCAGCAACTCGGCGGCGAAACGCCCGACCGTGCCGCCGATCGCTTCGGCGTCCGCGATCAATCGATCGGTGATGACCGCCTGCGGTCCCACGTCGATCGGGACAAGCGTCACGGGAATGCCGGCTCCGAGCACGATTGCCGCCGCCTCCGGGTCGCAAAGCACGTTCCATTCCGCCGCCGCGGTCTTGTTGCCGAGCCCCCATGCGCCGCCGAGCGAGACGATGCGCTCTATCTTCCTTGGCAGGCCGGGACTGCGCCGCAGCGCCAGGGCCAGATTGGTCAGCGGACCGGTGGTGACGACGGTGCTGGCAACACCCGAAAGGGCAAGGTCGGCAATGAGGTCGCTGGACTGGCGCGGATCGAGAGCAACCGCTTCGAGATCCGGCCGCTCGGGGTCGAGCGCGCTGGTCTGGTCGAGGACACCGGCGATCAGCCTTTCGCGCACCAATGGCCCCATGGCGCCGGGCGAAACCGGGACGTCGTCGCGCCCCGCAACGGCCACGACAATCGCGCCGTTGCGGGCCGTGCGGTCGCCGGCGAGATGGCCGGCACCCGTCGTCACCGCCTTCAGGTCGAGCGCCT
>JAFKFE010000676.1 GCA_017308345.1 Alphaproteobacteria bacterium
GCTGGCGAGCAGCTTGTCGGCGCGCGCGGCAGCCGACTGCGCCTGGTCGAGCGTCGCCTGCGCCTGGGCGACGGCTGCCTTCTGCTCGGCAAGCTGGGCCTTGAGGAGCGAGTCGTCCAATCTCGCGACGACACCGCCCGCCTTCACCTGGTCGCCTTCCTTCACCAGAACGTCGGTCAGCCGCAGGCCGCTTTCTTCCGCGCCGATCGTCGCTTCCTGCCATGCGGAGACGGTGCCGGTGGCGCTGACGGAGGATATGATCCGGCGGGAAAGAACCTTCTCCGCGGACACGGCCAGCGTGGCAGCCTGAGCGGGTGCGGCTTTCGTGACGTCCGGCTCGGACGCGCCGCGGCCATAGGCCTTCAGCACCGCAACGACGCCGACCGCGACCAGTACGGCGACGAGGAGAAGACGGCTCTTACGCAATTTTCTGGTCATGATTTTCAGTGTTCGAAGTCTCGATCGGAAGCGACAGGCGGTAAGCGGCGAAGCTCAGCCGGATCGCCCCCGTCAACTCCTGCTTCGACAGGATCCGCTGGCCGGCATGGGCACCGGGGCGGATCGTCAGGGGCGAGCCCAGGGAGGCAAACAGCCGCAGCATCATCAGGGCTTCCCACATCATCATGGTGTTCCGTGCTTGGTGGCGGTCGCGCGGACGCGCCCGCCAATTCGCAAAAAGTACCGGCCGGCCCGTGAACGGGTGGGTCAAGGGGCCGGCCGGCGCAGCCGGTCAGAGTTGCTCGTCACTCCGGGGTAGGGGTGGAGGGAGCTGTCCGCCGTGATCGGGCAGACCTCCTGGGCCGGCTGCCTCCGGCGGATCGCCCCAGGGACCGGGGGGCGGGCCGTGCGGCCGATCCGCCGAAGCAAGTATTTCGAGCTGTTCGGGCGTCAGCTTGGCGCGCAAAACAGCGATGGCGTCCTTGAGCTTGGCTGCAGAGGCGGCGCGCTTGGTCACCTCGTCGGCCAGCCTTTCCTGGAAGGCGAAGGGATCACGGACAGCATTTGGCGCAGGTTTGTCGGGACCCGGACCGCCGGTACCGCCTAAGCCGAAGTCCGGCCGTGCCGGCGGCGCCAATATCGCCTGCAGCGCGCTGGTGTAGTCGCGCCAGGCGTCGAGCTGCTCGGAGCGGATGCCGACCCGGGTCTCGAGCGCGGCGAGCCGGGCAGCGAGGAATTCCGGCGGCGGACCCATGCGGCGCGGGCCGAAGTCTTCCGGGCCGTGCCGCATTGCCTGGCGCGGACCGTGCCACGGCATCGGGCCGGGGCCCGCGTCGTCCTGCCGGCCGATTGCCGGCGGCTCGCCTCCGGGCGCCGTGCCGGGCTCCGGTTGCGCGGCGAACACCGGGTGGATGGCCGCGACCGAAAAGAGGCCGAGCGCCAAAAGTCTGCTTCGCATGACGTGATCCTTTCCTGCATGCTTCGGATGAAGGGGAGGATAGGAAGCGTCTTTTGCCGCTTTGCTTCGGCGCGTTGCCGAAGGTTTCCGGAAAAAGGAGATTTGTTTCCGAATGTTTCCGGCGGCCGCGCGGAAACGTTCCGTTGCAATTTTCCATGCCGCTCGGCGGCGTCGCTCCCTATAATCAGGCACGAAAGGCAAGCGGGCGAAGAATGCAGACACAATCCCACATCCTGGTCGTGGACGACGATCGCGAGATCCGGACGCTGCTCGGGCGCTATCTCGACGGGCAGGGATTTCGCGTGTCGGTGGCGGCGGACAGGCGCGAGTGCGAGCAGAAGCTCGGCTCCGGCCAGTTCGACCTCATCGTGCTCGACGTCATGCTGCCGGACGGCTCCGGCCTCGACATCTGCCGGAGCCTGCGCGATCGCAAGCCACACATCCCCGTCATCCTGCTGACGGCGCTGAAGGAGGATGTCGACCGCATCATCGGGCTTGAGCTCGGCGCCGACGACTATCTCGGCAAGCCGTTCAACCCGCGCGAGCTTTCGGCCCGCATCCGCGCGGTGCTCAGGCGTTCGGCGCCGGAAGAAGCCGCCCCGGCCAAGGTTCGCGTCTATCATTTCGCCGGTTACAGGCTGGAGCCGGACACGCGAAAGGTGATGGATGCCGACGGCGCCCTGGTCGACCTTACCGGCGCGGAGTTCGACCTGCTGCAGGTCTTTCTCGACCGGCCGGGTCGGCTTTTGTCGCGCGACCAACTGCTCGACCTGACGCAAGGGCGCGAGCGCGAGCCGCTCGACCGGTCCGTCGACGTGCTGATGAGCCGGCTGCGCCGGAAATTCGCCGAAGCGGGCGAGGAGAGCCTGTTCAAGACCGTGCGCAATGGCGGCTATCAGCTGACCGCGCGGGTCGAGACTGCGGAGGCCGGGGCATGACCTCGCTGCGCCGGCGGCTGATCATCCTTCTGGTGGCGTCGATCCTCGGCGTGGTCGGCCTCGCCACCTTCGTGGCGGTCAAGGTGCTCGGCGGGCCGTCGCCAGAACTGATCATGGGCCCGCTTGCCCACCAGATCCAGTATATGGTGCAACTGGCTCCCGGGCACGTGCCGAAGTCAAGCGATGCGCCCGTCACCGTACAGGATCGCCCGGCCGACGGCGTCGAGGATCGCAAGCACACGAAGGTGCTGAACGAGATCCTGCACCATGACGGCCTCGATGTTTCGGCCGTGGTCAGCCGCAAGGCCGGCGGGCCGGGAATGGTCGCTTCGGTCGCGTTGCCCGACCATCGCTGGATGATCGTCGATGTTCCGGATTTCGGCCCGCCGCGCGATGTCTGGTTCGGACTGGCGGGCTGGATGGTGCTGATCGTGCTCGGCGCCACGCCCGTTTCGATCTATTTCACCGGCGTGCTGGTGCGGCCGCTGGAAATGCTGGAGGCAGCCGTCAGCAAGATCGGATCGGACGGCGTGCTGGCGACGTTGCCGGAAAAGGGCTCGGCCGAGGTGAGGGCCACCGCCCACGCGCTCAACGAACTGTCGGCAAGATTGAAGACGGCGATGGAGAGCCGCATGCGGCTGGTGGCCGCCGCCGGCCATGATCTCAGGACCCCGATGACCAGGATGCGGCTTCGCGCCGAATTCCTCGACGAGGATCGCGAGAAGTGGCTGAGCGACCTCGACGAGCTCGATCGCATCGCCGACAGCGCCATCCGCCTTGTGCGCGAAGAGGTGAATCAGGACGCGGTCGAGCCGGTGGCGCTGGACAGGCTGGTTCGCGACATCGAGGTCGAGATGGTCTCGCTCGGCCATGCGGTGACGATCGACCATCTCGACCATGTGTCGGTCAAGGCCGGCGCGCTCGGCCTGCGCCGGGCGCTGCGCAACCTGATCGTCAACGCCGCGACGCACGGCAAGAGCTGCACCGTCTCCCTTGCGGGGCGGGGCGGCCAGGCGGTTCTCACCATCGCCGACCGCGGCCCCGGTATTCCGCCGGATCTTCTGAACAAGGCCTTCGAGCCGTTCTTCCGGGTCGATCCGGCGCGCACGCAATTCATTCCGGGCGCGGGACTGGGGCTTGCGATCGCGAAGGAGATCATAGAACGCTATGGCGGAACCATCACGCTGGAGAACAGGCCGGGGG
>JAFKFE010000677.1 GCA_017308345.1 Alphaproteobacteria bacterium
GGCGGCCGGAGGCTCGGCGGGGGCCGGAGCCTCGCCGCCGCTTCTGCCAAAGACATAATACGCAACAATGGCCAGGATGATGACAACAAGGGCGATCAGCCACCCGCTGCCGCCGCCGCCCGACTTGGGAGGCGTGCTCGACGAGGTGAAGGGGTCGTTGGGGTTCGCCATGAAACGTGTCCTCCTTGGAATGAAAGATATCAAAATAGCAGCCATCAACGCGCTGATCCCGCATCGGGTTTCACGCGGACGGACGGAAAGCGCTGAAAAACCGGCGTTTTCAGGCCCGCCAGCCGCCAGACGACTCAGTTGACGGCGGTAACAGTATACCCTGCCTTGCGAAAATCCTCGACCAGTCCTTCCGGACCGGGCAGATGCATGGCGCCGACGGCCATGAAGACGCCGCCCCTGGCCAGGATCGGGGCCGCGTGCTCGGCCATCACCTTGTTGCGGCTGGTGATCATGGTCTGCTCGAAGGCGGCATAGCCGGCCTTGTCGTCGGCCGTTTCCGGCAACACTGCCCGAAACAGCGGCCAGAACATGCCGATCTCGCCATGCTGGTAGAGCACGATCATCGTTTCGTTGACGTCGTTCACCTTGTCGCCGAGCTTCATCGTCTCGACCAGGCTCTTCATGTGGAATTCGAGCGGCAGCGAAGCCATGGCGCGCAGCTGATCGACGGCGGTTTCCAGCCCTTCGACATCCTTGCCCGAGGCCTTGGCGTCGGAGGCGAGCTTGACATCCAGCACCGGTTCGCCGGCGGACTGGCGCGCCACTTCGCAGGCCGGCAACGCCATCATCGCCGACAGGATCCACGGCTTCATCTTGGCGACCGTCGCCGGCGGAATGCCCCGGGCATCGAGCCCCTTGTCCAGCGCCGCCGCATCGTCCGGCGACAAGAGCGAGGACAGCGTTGTGTTGTCGGTGAACATCATCAGGCCGGGCTCGCTGGCCATCGCGGCCATCATCTTGGCCTTGTCCATCGCATCGGTGGTTTCGATGACGATGGTGCCGGCGCCGTCATAGGCTTTCCGGGCGGGTTCCGGCAGCGTGGTGACGCGCGTGTCGGTCATGTGCATGGTGCCGAACAGGTAGGACGGCTTCTCGCCCGGCTTCTCCAGCTTCCACAGCAGGCCCTTGCCGTTGGGAACGGCCGCCGCTTCGGTTTCGACCTTCCTGAACGCCGCGGGGTCGTTCTTTTCCAACGCGGTCAAAAGATCGGTGCCGGCGCAACCGGGCGCTTCGGCATGCGCCCGGCTTGCAAGCAGCAGAACGACGATGAAGGACAGGAAAAACAGCAGGTTGAGCGCTACCAGCAGCTTCAACGAGACAAGGGCCGCGCGGTCGGCGATGGCGATGACGCGTTTCATGGGAAGCGTCATAGCAATGAAAAGCGGCAAAACGGTTAACTGGAAGAATGAAATTGTTTGAGGTGCCGCCTGTTCAGGCGCGCGGATGCGCCTTCTCGTAGATGTCGAGCAGCCTCGCGGTGTCGACGCCGGTGTAGATCTGCGTGGTCGACAGGCTGGCGTGGCCGAGCAGTTCCTGGATGGTGCGCAGGTCGCCGCCGCGGCCGAGCAGATGGGTGGCGAAGGAATGGCGCAAGGCATGCGGCGTCGCCGTGTGGGGCAGGTTCAGCGCCGAGCGGAGCCTCGCCATCTCGCGCTGCATGATGGCCGGATTGAGCGGGCCGCCCCGGGCGCCGCGAAACAGCAGTGCCTCGGGACCGATATGGAAGGGGCACAGCCGGCGGTATTCGGCGACCGCCTTGCGGGCCACCGGCAGCACCGGCACCAGCCGCGTCTTGCCGCCCTTGCCGGTGACGCGCAGCACGGTGTCGGCCTCGGAAGCGAGATCGGCGCCGGTCAGGCCGAGCGCTTCCGAGATGCGCAGGCCGGAGCCGTAGAGCAGCGTCAGCACCGCGGCGTTGCGGGCGGCGATCCAGGGCTCTTCCGCCAGCTGGCCCTCCATCGCCACGACCTGCCTGGCGTCGCTTGCCGTCAGCGGCTTGGGCAGCGATTTCGGCTGGCGCGGCGCGCGCAGGGCCGCCGCGCCGGCCGCGTTGACCATTCCGCGTTTCTCGAGAAAGCGCAGCAGCGAGCGGATGCCGGCGAGGCCGCGGCCCAGCGTGCGGGCGCCCGCGCCTTCGTTGCGGCGCTTGGCAAGGAAGCCGCGCAGATCGGCCGGGCGCAGGTCGGCGATGTCCGCAATGCCCGGCGGACCGCCGCGATGGCCGGTCAGGAAATGCAGGAACTGGCGGGTGTCGCGCTCATAGGCCTCGACCGTCTCCGGCGACAGCCGGCGCTCATGCGCCAGCGCTTTCAGCCAGGTCTCGCGCGCCGCCTGCAGATCGGGTCTCGCCGGGATGAGGAATTCCTGCATGGGTGTTTTCCGGTTTCCGGCATTTTCCGGCGGCGAGGTTAGGAAGCGGTGAAGAGGCGATCATTGAAATGATGGCCGGAGGGGATTAGAGCAGGGCAAAGGAAGCGCTGCCGATGACCAAGCCCGAAAACCCCGTACAGATGGCCGTTATCGGCGCCGCGCACGGCATCAAGGGCGAATTGCGGGTGAAGACTTTCACCGGCGACCCGCTGGCGCTGGCCGATTACGGCCCGCTTTATGCCAAGGATGGCCGCGCCTTCCACATCATGGACATCAGGCCGGCGGGCACCGTCGTCGTCGTGCGCTTCAAGGGTATTGGCGACCGCAATGCCGCCGAGGCGCTGGCCGGCACCGAGCTTTTCGTCGACCGCTCGATGCTGCCGGACGACGGCGAGGAGGACGAGTTCTATCACGCCGACCTCATCGGCCTCGACGTCAGGGACGATACGGGCGCCATCGGCAAGGTCGTGGCCGTGCATAATTTCGGCGGCGGCGACATCCTCGACGTCACGCTTGCCGGTCGCAAGGGCGTGCTGATCCCGTTCACCCAGGCGGCGGTGCCGGAAGTATCGGTCGCGCAGGGCTTCGTGCGCGTCGACCCGCTGGCGGCGGGCCTGCTCGACGACGAGGACGGCGAGGCGCCGGGGCATTCCGGCTTCGACCCCAAGGGCAGGCCGCGCGGACCGAAGGACGCCGGGGGCAACCGTTGAGCTTTGCCGCATCGGTGCTGACGCTGTATCCGGAGATGTTTCCGGGCGCGCTCGGCCTGTCGCTGGCGGGCCGCGCGCTGGAGGCGGGCACATGGTCGCTGGAGGCCAGCCAGATCCGCGATTTCGCCACCGACATGCACCGCACGGTCGACGACACGCCCGCCGGCGGCGGCGCCGGCATGGTGATGCGCGCCGACGTGCTGGCGAGAGCCATCGACCACGCCTCGCCGCCGGGCGATGAGCGCCCGCGCCTGTTGATGAGCCCGCGCGGCAAACCGCTGACGCAGCGCCGCGTGCGCGAACTGGCCGACGGTCCGGGCGCCGTCATCCTGTGCGGCCGCTTCGAGGGCGTCGACCAGCGGCTGATCGAGACGCGAGGGCTGGAGGAGGTCTCGATCGGGGATTTCATCCTGTCGGGTGGCGGGCCGGCCGCGCTTGTGCTG
>JAFKFE010000678.1 GCA_017308345.1 Alphaproteobacteria bacterium
AGACGAAGCGTGCATCGCTTGAGGACAGGCAGCGTTTGGCCGCATCGACGTCGCGTATGTAAAACCATTTTTCCGGCCGTTCGGCGCTGGCGTGAACATAGAGCCGGTCTTCGGACCGCAGTGAGAGCGGCAGCTTGGCGAGGAAGTCGACATGCGCCCGGGTGAGGCATTTACGGGTCCACTCGATGGCGATCCGTGCGTTTTCCGTCATGTCGGTCCGGCCGAGCGCCGCCGCCTGATCGTGGTTGCCCATGATACAGATTGCCCCGTCCTCGACCAGATCGGCCGCCTTCTCGACCACGTAAACGGGATCAGGCCCGTAGCCGACCAGATCGCCGAGCAGGACCAGCTGGTCCGGCGCCAGCTTCCGAACGGCCTCGAGGACTGCGTCGAATGCCTCGCGGTTGGCATGAATGTCAGACAGGATTGCGATGCGCATTCAACCTTGTCCCGGGAACGGCACAACTTAGCAAGGCGCCGGCCGCAAGGGATTTGATCCGGCGCAATACCCATGCGCGAGCTTATGGCGGAGCATCCCCTGCCAATGCGACTTCCACGACATTGGCCGCAGATCGGCTGTCCGGCCTCTCACGCACTCTGAAACAAGGCTGCACGCTTGGGCACGGGCGGGGCCTTGCGGGTCAGCCCGCACACATTACACGAACGCGCTGCACGCCGTCGTTAAGGCGGCCTTCGGGGGCATCCACGGCCAAAAGCCTTTGCAATGCCAATATGGCTTGGCATTCGCTTTCGGATCGACTAGATGAGCCCCGCGCCTGTTTGCCTAGACGGCTAGCAGTGCAGGGAAGGTTGCCCCGGTTGAAGGCAACCACATGTCCGCTGAGGACTTCCCATGGGAGCATCTCCCCAACCCGCGTGGCGAAACCAGCCGGCGCGAGATGCAAAAGACGGAGAGGTGGCCGAGTGGTTGAAGGCGCACGCCTGGAAAGTGTGTTTACGGGAAACCGTAACGCGGGTTCGAATCCCGCTCTCTCCGCCATATTGGCTGGATAAGCCGTTGCTGAGCACGG
Source organism: Alphaproteobacteria bacterium (assembly GCA_017308345.1). Lineage (GTDB taxonomy): Bacteria > Pseudomonadota > Alphaproteobacteria > Rhizobiales > Rhizobiaceae > Mesorhizobium. Next base: position 1,032 of record JAFKFE010000678.1, read on the forward strand.
ATCCGGCGCCGATCCTCCCCCACTTCCGCACAGGCCGGGCCGATACTGGATCGCGCATCACGGAAGATTCCGCTCGAGCAGCGCTTCAAGCCAATGAGCGAAGACCTGCAACCGGCGCGAAAGATGCCGGCGATGGGGATAGAGCAAAGTCATCGGCATGGGTTCCGCCCGGTGGTTTGGCATCACCTCGACCAGTTCTCGCGCTTCCAGGTGCCGTTTCACGTCGTAGGCGGGAATCTGGATCAGGCCGAGGCCGGCGAGGCAGCAGGCGATATAGGCTTCAGCGCTGTTGACGGTGACCCGGCCACGCACCGGGACTGAGCGCAGGACACCGTCTTCCACCCACTCCCAATCCTCGATCCGACCGCTGGAAGGCGAAGCATAGTTGACCGCCCTGTGCCCGCCGAGGTCGTCCGGCGTCCGCGGCGTGCCGTGCCGCGCCAGATATGCGGGGCTCGCCACGTTTATCAGCGGCAGCTTGCCAATCGGTCGCGCAATGAGACCCGAATCACTGAGTGGACCGACGCGCAGCACGCAATCGACGCCGTCCTCCACAAGGTCGACCGCGCGGTCGGTGACACCGAGATCGATGTCGATCTCGGGAAAACGGTCCAGGAAGTCGGGCAAAGCCGGCGCGACGATCAATCGCCCGATCCGGCCCGGAACATCGATCCGCAACCGCCCCGACGGCTGGGCCGCCGTCTGCCGGAACAGATTCTCCGTTTCCTCCACGTCGGCTATGACCCGCTGGCAGCGCTCGTAAAAGGCGATGCCGTCCCGGGTCGGAGATACCTTGCGGGTCGTGCGATGAAGCAGCCGCGCGCCGACACGCCCCTCCAACTCCTGGACGGCCGCCGAAACGGAGGACCGCGGGACCCCCAGCGTATCGGCGGCGCGGGTGAAGTTCGCGCACTCGACGACACGGGTGAAGATGCGGAACAGATCGATGCGGTCCAAGCCTCCAGCACCTCATTGTACGAAAATTCTGACAAGTCATGTCAGAGAGGCATCCTTTATCACGTAATTCTAGACGATATCTTCCCCGACCGGAAGCGGCCGTCGACGTGGTCGCAAAAGCGGCAAAGGAGCCCCCATGACCGATCACAGCATCAAGGGAAAAACCGTCATCATCGCCGGCGGGGCGAAGAATCTCGGCGGGCTGATCGCCCGCGATCTCGCGGCCCACGGCGCGAAGGCGATCGCCGTCCATTACAACAGTGCGGCGACCAAAGCGGATGCCGACGCCACCGTGGCCGCCGTCAAGGCCGCCGGAGCCGAAGCGGTCGCCCTGCAGGCGGACCTGACGACGGCCGGCGCAGTCGAGAAACTGTTCGCCGACGCGGTCGCCGCCCTGGGCCGTCCGGACATCGCCATCAACACCGTCGGCAAGGTTCTGAAGAAGCCCATCGCGGAGATCAGCGAGGCCGAATATGACGAGATGAGCGCCGTCAACGCCAAGACGGCCTTCTTCTTCATCAAGGAAGCGGGCAGGCACCTCAACGACAACGGCAAGCTGGTGACGCTCGTAACCTCGCTGCTCGGCGCCTTCACGCCCTTCTATTCGAGCTATGCCGGCACCAAGGCTCCGGTCGAGCATTTTACCCGCGCGGCCGCGAAGGAATTCGGCGATCGCGGAATCTCGGTCACGGCGATCGGGCCCGGTCCGATGGACACGCCCTTCTTCTACGGCCAGGAGAGCGCCGAGGCGCAGGCCTATCACAAGACCGCCGCCGCGCTGTCGAGATTCTCCAAGACCGGCCTCACCGATATCGAGGACATCGTGCCCTACATCCGCTTCATGGTCTCGGACGGCTGGTGGATGACCGGCCAGACGATCCTCGTCAATGGCGGCTACACCACCAAGTGAGCCGTGAGCCGGCCGTTTCCCTCGAAACGGCCGGCTCACGCGCGGATAAGGAAACTTGCCGGCTGGCTCCGGCCTGGCACGACGAAACGACCGCATTCCAACGGCCGACCGCCAAGCCGCCCTATCATATCAGGCAGCAATACGCCCGGATGCCGATTTAGGACCACCCCGGCGGGATCGAATGCGGCACGCATCGCCCGGTCGGCCGTCCGCCGTACCCTCGTGATCAGACGCGCGCGGGGGACCACCGGCCCGTCAGGCAGTTGCTTCCGCCGGCACGTTAAGCGCTCGAATGCCGGGCGCTCACAAGCCTCATAATTGTGTCGATGTTGAATTCCAGGCGCTTCTCCAGGGCATCCCTGTCCATCAGGTCGCGCTCGAATATGATCGAGCCGGTGAAGCGGTTCGTGAGGTAGTAATAGCCGATCGCGGCGATGGTGATGTTCAGTTGCACCGGGTCGATCCCCGGCCGGAAATCGCCGCTGCTCACGCCTCGTTCGAGTATGCCAGAGACCATCGCGACGAACTTGCGGCTTGCCGTCTTGATCAGCTCGGACTTCTTCACGTGCTTGGCCCGGTGGAGATTCTCACTGTTGACCAAGGTGATGAACTCAGGATTTTTCAAATAATATTGCCA
>JAFKFE010000679.1 GCA_017308345.1 Alphaproteobacteria bacterium
GAAGGCGACGAGAAAACCATCCTCTATGCGCACCCCGGGGACTTCGTCGAACGCGTCCGTGCCGCGATTCCTCAGAGCGGCATCGTCTCGATCGACGCCGATACCAGCGCCAGCCCCAAAAGCTGGCAGGCCGCGGTGACGGCGATCGGCGCCGACAATGCGGCGGTGGACGATGTCTTCGAGGGGCGCGCCGACAATGTCTTCGTCGCCGCGCGTCCGCCCGGCCACCACGCCGAAAAGACCACGGCGATGGGTTTTTGCCTGTTCAACACGGCCGCGATCGCCGCCCGCCACGCGCAGAAGAAGCATCAGGCCGAGCGCGTCGCCATCGTCGACTGGGATGTCCACCACGGCAACGGCACGCAGGACATCTTCTGGGACGATCCGTCGGTTCTCTATTGCTCGACGCACCAGATGCCGCTTTACCCGGGCACCGGGGGCAGGAGCGAGACCGGCGCCGGCAACATCGTCAACGCGCCGCTGGCGCCGCAGACCGGCAGCGAGGTCTTCCGTGACGCCTTCCTGTCGCGCGTGCTGCCCTCGATCGACGCGTTCGCGCCGGACCTGATCATCATTTCCGCCGGCTTCGACGCGCACCACCGCGACCCGCTGGCCGAGATCAACCTGACCGAGGACGATTTCGACTGGGCGACCGGCAAGCTGATGGAGCGCGCCGGCCGCTACAGCGGCAACAGGCTCGTCAGCCTGCTGGAAGGCGGCTACGATCTGCACGGACTGGCATTTTCAGTCGCCGCCCATGTCGGGCGGCTGATGAAGGGATGAATTATGGCTGTTGAAGGCAATGAGGACGTCAAGGCGATGAGCTTCGAGCAGGCGCTCGACGCGCTGGAGAAGATCGTCGACGATCTGGAGCGCGGCGACGTCCCGCTCGACCAGTCGATCAGGATCTATGAGCGTGGCGAGGCGCTGAAGGCGCATTGCGACCGGCTGCTGAAGGCGGCCGAGGACAAGGTCGAGAAGATCAGGCTGTCGCGCGACGGCAAGGCGGTGGGAACGGAGCCGCTCGATCCAGAGTAGTTTGGAAGCGGGTCGGCAGAGCAAGCAGGGAGGGAGTTCAAGCCATGTGCCGCAACATCAAGACCCTGGCCAATTTCGAACCGCCGGCGACCAATGACGAAGTGCATGACGCCGCACTTCAGTTCGTGCGCAAGCTGAGCGGCTCGACCAAACCTTCGAAGCGCAACGAGCACGCTTTCTACCATGCGGTGGAAGCAATCGCCGCCGCGGCGCGTGAATTGATCGATTCGCTCGAGACCACGCAGGAACCGCGCAATCGCGAGGACGAGGCAGCCAAGGCGAAAGCCAGGTCGGCGCTCCGCTTCGCCTAGAGCTGGATGATTTAAATCAAAGGGATAGAGCATGATGCCGAAAACCGCTTCACATTTTTCGGCATCATGCTCTGAGGGACAGTCATGAGCTTCTTTCCGGGAAACGATCCTGAACCGGGCGATGCCTTCGCCTGCGACCAGATCGAGCTTATGGTCGTCCCGAACGCCAAGGATATTGGCGGTTTCGAGGTGCGCCGCGCCTTGCCGACGGCAAAGCGCCGCCTGGTCGGGCCGTTCATCTTCTTCGACCGCATGGGCCCGGCGATCCTGCGCGCCGGCCACGCGCTCGATGTGCGCCCGCATCCGCATATCGGGCTTTCCACCGTCACCTACCTGTTCGACGGCAAGATCAGGCATCGCGACTCGCTCGGCACCGAAATGGTGATCGCGCCGGGCGACGTGAATTTGATGACCGCCGGACGCGGCATCGTCCACTCCGAGCGCACGCCGGAGGAACTGCGCGGCGCGCCGATGTCCATCTCCGGCCTGCAGACCTGGCTGGCGCTGCCGGACGGCAAGGAGGAAATTGCCCCGGTGTTCGCCAACACGTCGGTGGCCAGCTTGCCTGGGATGGACGCCGAAGGCGTCAGCGGCCGCGTCGTCATCGGCGAATTCTTCGGATTGCGCTCGCCCGTGTCGACCGCTTCGGACACGCTTTATGCCGATCTCAGCCTTGCGGCGGGCGCCAGCGTGAAAATTCCGGCCGATGCCGAGGAACGCGCCATCTATACGTTGGAAGGCGATGTCTCGATCGCCGGCGATGTTTTTCCAGCCGAGCGGCTTCTGGTGTTCAAGCCGGGCGAGGAAATCGTCGTCTCCTCCGAGCGCGGCGCGCATTTCATGCTGTTCGGCGGCGCTTCGCTCGGCTCCCAGCGCTACATCTGGTGGAATTTCGTCTCGTCCTCGAAGGAACGCATCGAGCAGGCCAAGCAGGAATGGAAGACAGGCCGCTTCGATATCGTTCCCGGCGATGAGGAGGAGTTCATTCCTTTGCCGGAGAACTAGAGCAATTCCAGGAAAAGTGTGAAACGGTTTTCCGTCCGGAATTGCGTCAAAACAAGGAGATAGAGCGGTTCGCCGTTTCCGTGAAACGGTGAAACGCTCTATGATCGCTCAACCCGCGCGTCACCGCCGCGCATTTACATTCGCCCGTCGGCAGCCTATTGCCGCGCATGATTATGGCGCAATTTGCTTGTAGCGCCGTGTTCGATCGATTGAGGCAGGACGCGACCGAGTGAAGCCAGACACGCCGCTGCTCGACAAGGTCCGCATTCCGGCGGATTTGCGCACGCTTGACGAAAGCGCGCTGCCGCAGCTTGCCGCCGAGCTGCGCGCCGAGCTCATAGACGCCGTCTCGCAAACGGGTGGCCACCTCGGCGCGGGCCTCGGCGTCGTCGAGCTGACCGTCGCGCTGCACTATGTCTTCAACACGCCGGACGACCGGCTGATCTGGGACGTCGGCCACCAGGCCTACCCACATAAGATCCTGACCGGCCGGCGCGACCGCATCCGCACGCTGCGTCAGGAAGGCGGCCTCTCCGGCTTCACCCGGCGGGCCGAGAGCGAATATGACCCGTTTGGCGCGGCGCACTCCTCGACCTCGATTTCGGCCGGCCTCGGCATGGCCATGGGTCGCGACCTGTCGGGCGGCCGCAACAATGTCATTGCCGTCATCGGCGACGGCTCGATGTCGGCCGGCATGGCCTTCGAGGCGCTGAACAATGCCGGCGCGCTCGATGCCAGGCTGATCGTCATCCTCAACGACAACGACATGTCGATCGCGCCGCCGACCGGGGCGATGAGCGCCTATCTGGCCAGGCTTGCCTCCGGCAAGGCCTATCTCGGCCTGCGCGACTTCGGCAAGAAGCTGACATCCTATCTCGGCAAGCGCGCCGACCGTGCCATCACCCGCGCCGTCGAGCATGCGCGCGGCTATGTCACCGGCGGCACCTTGTTCGAGGAGCTCGGCTTCTACCACATCGGCCCGATCGACGGGCATAATCTGGAACACCTGATCCCGGTGCTGAAGAATGTCCGCGACAATGCCGGCGGCCCGGTGCTGATCCATGTCGTGACCCAGAAGGGCAAGGGCTACGCCCCGGCCGAGGCAGCGGCCGACAAATATCACGGCGTCAACAAGTTCGACGTCATCACCGGCGCGCAGGCCAAGCCGCCGGCGGTCTTCGCCGAGAGCCTGATCCAGGAAGCGCGCGAGGACGACCGCATCGTCGCCATCACCGCCGCCATGCCGAGCGGCACCGGCCTCGACCTGTTCGGCGAGGTGTTTCCGACCAGGACCTTCGATGTCGGCATTGCCGAGCAGCATGCGGTGACCTTCGCCGCGGGACTGGCCACCGAAGGCTACAAGCCTTTCGCCGCCATCTATTCCACCTTCCTGCAGCGCGCCTACGACCAGGTCGTCCACGACGTGGCGATCCAGAAACTGCCGGTGCGTTTTCCGATCGACCGCGCCGGCTTCGTCGGCGCCGACGGCGCCACCCATTGCGGCGCCTTCGACACCACTTTCCTCGCTACGCTGCCGGGCTTCGTCGTCATGGCTGCGGCCGACGAGGCGGAACTGCGCCATATGGTGCGCACGGCCGCGTCCTATGACGACGGCCCGATCGCCTTCCGCTATCCGCGCGGCAACGGCGTCGGCGTCGACATGCCGGAGCGTGGTTCGGTGCTCCAAATCGGCAAAGGGCGTATCCTGAAGGAAGGGACCAAGGTCGCGCTGCTCTCCTTCGGCACGCGGTTGCAGGATTGCCTGATGGCCGCCGAGGAACTCGGCGCGGCGGGCTTGTCCACCACCGTCGCCGACGCCCGCTTCGCCAAGCCGCTGGACGAGGATCTCATCCGGCGCCTCGCACGTTCGCACGAGGTATTGGTGACCGTGGAGGAGGGCGCCATCGGCGGCTTCGCCAGCCAGGTGCTGCATTTCCTTGCCCATGAGGGCCTGCTGGAAAGCGGCCTCAAGGTGCGCCCGCTTGTGCTGCCGGATGTGTTCACGGACCACGCCAAGCCGGAGAAGATGTATGCTGACGCTGGCCTGGATTCGGCGGGCATCGTGCGCACCGTCTTTGCCGCGCTTGGCCGTGGCGTTCAGGCGCAGCGCGCCTGAATCGAAACTTCAATTCCCTGAATCAGTTTGCCGGCTTCCGGCTTCAAGCTTTTGTTAACGCTTCCGTTTGGCGGTTCGCTTACCCTGTCTCTTGGCCGATTTTCAACGGCGCCCTGCTAGAACTTCGAGCCAGGCAGGGAGATAACAAGAATGAAGACGCTTCTGTGTGGCATGGCCCTTTTGGCGGCCATGGCGGCGCCGGCGGCAGCCGGGACGAGCTACGACCGCAACCTTGAAAAGGCGGTGCTGGATATCGTCGCCGGCAAGATGGGCAACATCCGCGGGGGCTTTTCCTACAAGCAGGCGCCACAGCTCGTGGTGTTGCCTGATGCCCCGCCGCCTGTGCCGGCTCCGGCTGAACCTCCGCGCAAGGAAGCCTCCGGCAATGATGGCCTGATG
>JAFKFE010000680.1 GCA_017308345.1 Alphaproteobacteria bacterium
TGGCGCACGCCGTCGGCGTTCATCACGTGATAGAGCAGCGCCGAGGCCGCGACGCGCGGATCATCCGCGCTCGGCTTGGCCTGGCCGCCGGCCGGCAGATCCCTCAGGAAGGACAACACGCGCTCGAACATCGACACCTTTTTCCTGTCTGCCAAGTCTTTCCGGTCCGTCAAGTCCGGCCTCAAAACAAACGAAACCGGCGCGCCGATTTTTCCGCTTCCTCTTCCGGCGCGACGCCCGGATCGTCCGGCAGGCGCGGCGGCTCCGACCCCTGTCCGATGGCTTCCGCCTCGCCGGCTGGTTCGGCGGCCGCCATCTCCTTCTCGCCGTCATTGGCCGGCGCCGGGCGTTCCGCCGGGGCGTCGGGGGCGATCTCGATCGCCTTGCCCTGCGCAGCCGGCGCGGCGGCGATCGCGGGCACCGGGAGATCGGCCTCGCTGTCGATCAGCTGGCCAAGCCGTTCCATCGGCGCGCGCCAGGTGAAGGCGTCGAGCTTGCCGGTGATCGGCGATACCGGCGCCCAGCGCTCGGAGATGACGCCGTCCGCCACCCAGGCCGGATCGCGCGGCGCCCGCACCGCCTTCGACAGAAGCTGCCGCACCTTGCCTTGGTCGCCGGTCTCGGCCTCCTCGATATCGGCGAGCAGAAGATAGGCGCCCTCGCGGCGATCCATGCGGATCGCGGCCTCCGCCTCGCGCCGCGCGGTGGCGAAGTCCTGCGCGTCGAGCGCGGCACGCGCCACGGCCATGGACGACTCGGCGTGATTCTTCTTCAATTCCTGCAGCTTCTTCGCCCGGTTGAGGCGATCCATCACCGCGTCGCCCACCCTTGCATGCGTATAGAGATCGGCGATGTCGGGATGCGGCTCGGCCTTCCAGGCGGCCTCCAGGATCTTGGACCCCTTGCGCACATCGTTTTGCCGGAAGACCATATCGGCGGCGACAACCGCCGCCGGCGCGAAATCGGGCGCCAGCTTGTTGGCTTCGAGCGCCGCCGCGCGGGCCGCGCTCGGATCGCTGTCGACCAGCGCCTGCGCCTTGGCGGTGAGCAGCACGGCGCGGCGGCGATTGGCCGCGTCGCGCTCGATCTGCCGTGTCGATTTCTGCGCCTCGACCAATTTCAGCGCGCCGTCCCAGTCGCCGCGTTCGGTCAGCTCCTCGAGCGTCGATTCCGCCGCCCAGGCAAGCTGCGGCGCAACCGCCGCGGCGCGGCCGGCATAGTGGCGCGCGGCGTTGCGGTCGCCCAGCCGCTCGGCCTCCAGATAAAGCCCGCGCAGGCCAAGCAGCCGCATCTCGGGATCGTCGAGCATGCGCTCGAATTTCTCGCGCGCGCCTTCATGGTCGCCTTCGAGCAGCGAGGCCTGCGCGTCGAGCAGGTTGATCAGCGGCTCCTGGTCGGAGTTGATCAGCTTCGCCGCTTCCTTGGTCTTCTTGCGCGCCAGCGCGCCGTCGCCGGCGCCGGCGGCGATCATGCCGGTCGACAGCGCCTGGTAGCCGCGGTCGCGGCGGCGCACCCGGAAATAGCGCGAGATCGTGTAGGGGCTGTTCCACAGCGACTTGATCAGCCACCAGACGATCATCACGGCGGCGACCACGGCAACGATCGCCACCGCCGCAACCATCAGCGTGACCTGGTACTGGTAGCCGTTGAAGGTGACGAGCATTTCGCCCGGACGGTCGGCAAGCCAGGCAAAGCCCAGTCCCAGCGCGAAGACGACGGCGAGGAAGACGAGAAGGCGTATCATCTTTTCGTCCTCACGCCTTCGTCGCGCCGGCGATCAGCGCTTCGAGCTGCTTTTCGACGTCGAGCCTCGCCTTCAGTTTGCCGGCGAAATCGGCGCCGGCCGCCTTCGCCGCGTCGGGCAGCGTGTCATACTCGCCGAGCGCCTTGGCGTAGTCGCCCTGGTTGACCGCCACCTCCATGCGGGCGACGGTTTCCGGCGCGCCCTTGCCCTCGACGGAGCCGACCGGCCGCACCTTGACCAGTGATTCCGCGCTCGACACCAGGCTCTGGAAGAAACCGGCATTCTGGTCGACCGGCTTTGCCGCCTCGATCATGGCGCTGGCGGCGGCATCGACCTCCGAAGCTATGGTGGCGCGGGTCGGCACGCCCTTGTCGGCATAGGAGCGCAGCGCCGCGAGCTCGGGCGCATCCGGCGCGATCGCCGCGAAGGTGTCGAGCTCGGTCGCGAAAGGCGCGCCGCGATCGAGCGCCGACTTCAAGGCCGAGGCGGCGATCGCCAGCGCGATCTTCGGCTGCGAGGCCTGCGCCTCGACCTTGCCGGAAAGCTGCGACACGGACTGCTCAAGCGCCGCGACCCGGCCGTCCTCGGCCTTGGCAGCGTCGCCGGCCGATTTCACCAGCGCGTCGAGCCCGGCGATCTTCTCGTTGAGCGGGCCGAGATCGACGGGTGCGGCATTGCCGCTCTTCTGCAGGTCGGCGACCGCTGTCTCGATCTGGCCGACCTTGTCGCCGAGCGCCTTGAGCGCCGCGCCGTCGCCGTCTTGCCCGGCCGAGGATTTCAACGCCGCGACGTCGGTCCTGACCTGATCGAGCGCCGAGGAAAGACCATCGACCTTGGCGGAGGCCGCCGTATCGCCGCTTTCCTTCAGTGCCGCGATCTCGCTTTTCAGCGAAGCGATCTCGGCATTGACACCATCCAGCGCTCCGCCGCCCGATCCCGGCGCTCCGATCAGGCCGAGCGCCTGCAGCAGGCCGGCGCCGGCAAGCGCGATCACGCCGCCGATGACGCCGGCGGCAATGGCGTTGACGCCGGTCTTGCGCGATGGTTGCGGCACGCGATCCTCACTTCGTGTTTCGCTTGGCTTCGCCGTGGAGGCGCTGGCGCCAGGCGCGGATGCGTCCTCGAAATTATACTCGAAGCCCTTGGGCTGGCTCTTCGGCGCATCGGAACCGCCGGGATACGGCGCCTCCGGCTCGCCCTTGCCGGCCTCGGGCTTGTCAGCTGTCTGGGCGGCGTCGCTATGCTTCCACGGCTCGATATCGGCCTGCCCGGCATGGATCGGCTCTTCCGGAGCTTCCGGCTGCGAAGCGTCGGCGACCTCTTCAGTCCTCACCTCGTCGATCCGCGCAACACCGGCCTCGGCCTTGGCGGCATCCGCATCGGTGATTCGCGAGACGGCGCCGGGCTCGAGTTCGATGGTCACCGGCTCGCGCCGGGTCTTCGAATGTCGCGTCTTCGGCGTCTTGACCATGCTTGGGCTCCGCAAAATGGCTTGAGGATGGATCAAAGGGTCCAGAGCGTCAGGATGCTCTAGCACATCACCAAGCGGTGAAAAGGGGCGGTGTGATGACGCGGCTCAGCCGGGCAGCGACAAAAGCGCCAGCAGCGCATCTTCCTCGGGCTCCGACGCGATGCGCATCGTTTTACCGGCAACCCCGCCCAGCGGCTCGGCGACTCGCGCCGAGAGCGCAAAAAAAGTGGTTTTTTCAAAGAGATGCCGTAACGGCGGTCGCGCCATCAGGCTGACCAGCGCCGCGCTGGCCTTGGCCGAAT
>JAFKFE010000681.1 GCA_017308345.1 Alphaproteobacteria bacterium
GGAGCCTTGCCCGGCCAGATGAAGCCGATCACCGTCACGCGCACGCCGGCGCGCCGCAGCGCGTCGATGATCGCGGCGTTGGCAATCTCATAGCCCGAGGCGAGAGCGCCATCAGGCACGATCGATGTGGCAAACAGCAGATGCATCTCACCTATCCATGGGTGCAGCCGGTAGCAAAGCGCGGTGAAGCCTTGATTAAATGGCACTGTCAAAGGCCAAAGACCCGGCTTTTCCGACAGACGGACGAGAAGGTGATTAACGAAACGTTATCACCGCGATGCTATCGAGGCTCAAACCCACGCTGCTGGAAACGGATGATCCCTTTGCCGTCCGACGCTTCTGTATCGATCGCGGGGCGGTCGCCGGGGCTTGCCGCCGAGACCGTCGAGGCTGTGGTGACGCTGCCGACCTTCAAGCGGCCGAAGCAGGTGCTGGAGACGCTTGCCTCGCTCAAGGCGCAGCGAACCGAAAGACGTTTCGCCGTGATCGTCATGGAAAACGAGGCCGAGGCGCGCGAGGGCGCCAAGGCGGTGCTGCCGCTGTTCGAGCGGGGCGAGATGCAGGGCCTCGTCGTCATCGCGCATGAGCGCGGCAATTGCAGCGCCTACAATGCCGGCTGGCAGACAGCGATCCTGCAGTTTCCCAATTTCAGGCACCTTCTGGTCATCGACGACGACGAGATCGCCGAACCTGACTGGCTGGAGCGCATGTGCAAGACGGCCGAGGCGCTTCAGGCCGATATCGTCGGCGGCCCGCAAGTGCCGGTCTTTGCCGATCCGAGCCATGCCAGATGGGCCGAGCACCCGGTCTTCGCGCCGCCCTATCGTGAAACGGGCCGCGTGCCGGCGCTCTATTCATCCGGCAACCTGCTGGTCGGCCGCAACGTGCTGACGGCCATGGGGCCGCCCTTCCTCGACCTCAGGTTCAATTTCATGGGCGGCGGCGATTCCGATTTCCTCAGCCGCTCGGCGCAGAAAGGCTTCGTGCTCGGCTGGTGCGCCCAGGCAAAGGTCAACGAAACCGTGCCGGCCAGGCGCGTCGAAGCCGACTGGATCCGTGCGCGCAGCCTGCGCAATGGTGTGATCTCGACACTGGTCGAAAAGAAGAAGCGGGCCGGCACGCCGCTTGCCGGCCCTAAGGTTCTCCTGAGGAGCCTGGCGCTGCTCGCCGCTTCGCCGCTGCGCGGCGCCATCCGGCTGGCGCGCACCGGCTCGCTGACGAGCGGCCTCTATCCGGTCTATGTCGCGCTCGGCCGGGTGCTCGCCGAATTCGGATATGCCAATGAGCAGTACCGGCAGCCTGAGAAGAATTGAGCGCGCGCCGCTCAGCGCCGCCTTCACCAGTCAAGGTGTGGCGACGGCTATCGCCGCGCTTTTGTTCACCGTCATCATCGTCTCGTTCCGGCCGTTCCAGCCGGCCGGCGCGGAACTGACCGGCGACGGCGGCGACATCGTCAACCAGCTCGGCTTCGGCTCTCTCGGCGCCGTCTCGATCTTCGCGCTGCTTGCCTTCGCCGATCCGCGCGTGGTGCGCTCGCTGGTGAGTCCCTCCTGGGTGCTGATGCTGGGCTTCTTCTTCCTGTCTGTGGTGCTCGCCACCGATCCGCCGGCGGCGATGCGCGCCGCCTCCTTCACCATGATCGGCATCATCACCATGGCGACGATCCTGGTGCTGCCGCGCGACGCAGACTCCTTCGCCCGCGTGATCATCTTCACCGCCGTCGTGGTGATCGGCCTCTCCTATGTCGGGCTGGTCGTCTTTCCGCACGAGGCGCTGCACACGGCCGATTCGCAGGAGCCGGAGCATGCGGGCCTCTGGCGCGGCGTCTTCACCCACAAGAACATCGCCGGTCCGGTGATGGCCTGTTTCAGCTTCGCCGGGCTCTATCTGTTCCGGCGCGGCCAGCGCTGGTGGGGCGCCGGCATCTTCTGCGCGGCGATGGTGTTCATGCTGCACACCGGCTCCAAGACGACCGCCGGACTGGTGCCGTTCTCGATCATGATCGTCGTGCTGCCCAGCCTTATCGGCATGCGGCTCGGCACGCCGATCCTGTTCGCGCTGGCGATCGTCGCGACCGCCATCGGCACGCTCGGCATCGTCTTCATCGCGCCCGTGAAGCATCTGGCGGCGATCTATTTCCCGAACCTGACCTATACGGGGCGCACGACGCTTTGGGAGTTCGCCGGCGAGATGCTGGCGAAGAAGCCATGGACCGGCTACGGCTACGAGAGCTTCTGGGGGACGCCGCTGCTGCTCAACCAGGACCAGCCCTTCGACCGGCCCTGGGATATCCGCACCATCGTGCATGGCCATGACGGTTATCTCGACATCGCCGTGCTGATGGGCATCCCGGCGCTCTGCGTCGCCGTCTACACCTTCCTGATCGCCCCCTTGCGCGACTACATGCGCATTCCGGCGCGCAAGGAGAACATCTTCCTCGGCGACTTCTTCATGATGGTGGTGCTGTTCACGGCGCTGAATGCTTTCCTGGAAAGCTTCTTCTTCCACCGCGGCGATCCGGTCTGGCTGTTCTTCGTGCTCGGCGTCCTTGGCCTCAGGCAAGTCTCGCTGCGGCCTATCCCGGTTCGACTTTCCCGATAGAGCGCTTCACCGTTTCCCGGAAGACGGCGAACCGCTCCATCTCTTTGCCTTGACGCAATTCAGGCCGGAAGGCCACGGCGAAGTCGCCCGAGCCTGACCGCTCACACTTTTCCTGGAATTGCACTTGGTCCTGGACGATCGATCTCCCTCGCGCTGGGCTTTGCGGTGGCCGCGCGAGCGTCTAAGGAGAGCCATGGTATGGAGATTTTCATGACGATCAGGCTCGTTCTCGCCGGCTGCGGCAATATGGGTTACGCCATGCTCTCGGGCTGGCTGAAGTCCGCAAGGCTCGAGCCGCAAGCGGTGTTCGTGGTCGAGCCCAACGCGGAATTGCGCCTGCGCGCCGAACATCTCGGCTGCCATGTTTCCGCCGACGCTTCGGCCATTCCGGCCGACGCCGTGCCCGATCTCGTCGTCATCGCGGTGAAACCGCAGGTGATCCGAGAGGTGACGGCGCATTACAAACGCTTCGGCGATGGCAGGACCAGCTTTCTCAGCATCGCCGCCGGCACGCCGGTCGCCACCTTCGAGGAAATCCTGGGCGAGCTCGCGCCGGTCATCCGCTGCATGCCGAACACGCCGGCCGCGATCGGCAAGGGCATGATGGTGGTGTTTTCGAACCCGCTGGTCACCGACGACGTGCGCCGCTTCGTCACCGAACTGCTTTCTGCAAGCGGCGTCGTGACGACGATCGACGACGAGGGCCTGATGGACGCCGTGACCGCCGTCTCCGGCTCCGGCCCGGCCTATGTCTTCCATTTCATCGAGGCGCTGACGGTCGCCGCCGAGAAGGCCGGCCTGCCGGCCGAAACCGCCAAGCTGCTCGCCATGCAGACCGTTTTCGGCGCCGCCTCGCTCGCCGCCGAAAGCGACGAGGAGCCGGGCGTGCTGCGCCAGCAGGTGACCAGCCC
>JAFKFE010000682.1 GCA_017308345.1 Alphaproteobacteria bacterium
ACGCGCAGGCGGTCGCCGTCATGGTGAGCGCGCTGTTCGGCGGCGACCCCGACCAGCCGGTCGCGCCGATCGAGCGCGACCTGTCGCAGATCGAGGCCGATGTCGCGACCATCGTGTTCCAGGAGGTCGCCGCGGCGCTCAATGGATCAGGCAAACGCTCGCTCGAGCTGCGCCTGCCGGCGCCGAAGGCGATGGCCGGCAGCGAAGCGAGGCGGCGCGTGCTGCGCGACGGCGCCGCCGTGCGCATCGTCTACGGCCTGTCGACACCGTCCGACAGCGGCACGCTCACGGTGATGATCCCGCAGCGCCTGCTGATTTCCGCGCGCGGCGCCGCCGCCGCGGGCGAAGATGGCGAGACCACGGAGCTCGACTGGCGGGCCCGCTTCTCCGAAGAGGTGATGCGCTCGACCGTCCGGCTCGAGGCGACGATGCCGCTGGCCCGGCTGACGCTCGGCGACCTTGCCGCGTTCGTGCCCGGCCAGGTGATCGAATTCGAGGAGAAAGCGCAGCTCAACGCCAGGCTCAGCGCCCGCGACAAGACGCTGTTTGTCTGCGAGTTCGGCAAGCTCGGACAGAACTACACCGTCCGCATCAGCCATCCGCATGATGCCGGGCAGGATTTCATCGACGGATTGATGCCGGGCTGACGCCAGGCCCGGGATTTATGGAGACGACAGATGGCACAAACCAAGGTGGAAGCCGAGGCCGAAACGGAAACCGGCCAACCCAACGAGCAGCTGGATCGCGCTATCGAAGAACTGCGCGGCGTGCTCCGTGAAGAGGAGGGCCGTCCGGATGCCGCGCTTCGGTCGGGGGCCAATTCCTCGATCATCATGACCATCCCGGTCGACGTGCAGATCATCCTCGGCAGCACCGAGATGCCGGTCTCGGAGTTGATGGCGCTGCAGAAGGGTTCCACGGTCGCGCTCAACCGCCGCATCGGCGAGCCGGTCGACGTCGTGGTCAATGGCCGCAACATCGCGCGCGGCGAGATCACGGTGCTGGAGAGCGATCCGACGCGCTTCGGCATCAGGCTCACCGAGATCATCGCCGCGACGAAGACCGCCTGAGAATGGTCGGCGGGCGGACCAACCGGCAGCGAGGGCAGCACGCATGACGACGGCATTGGCGCTCACACGTCCGCAAAAGGCGGCAGCCATACTGGTGGCCATGGGTAAGCCCGCGGCCAGCCGGCTGCTCAAATTCTTCAAGCAGGACGAGCTGAAGGCGCTGATCGAGGGCGCGCGCCTGCTGCGCACCATTCCGCAGGCCGACCTGGAGCGCATCGTCGCCGAATTCGAGGCCGAGTTCACGGAGGGCGCGGGACTGCTCGATTCAGCCGACCGGATGGACACGATCCTCAACGAATCGCTGTCGCCCGAGGAGATGAGCGCCATCATGGGCGACAGGAAGTTCGAGCCGGTCCCGGAAGGACCGGCGCCGATCTGGCCGGACCTCGAAAAGCTCGAACCGGCTCGGCTTGGCTCCTTCCTTTCCGGCGAGCATCCGCAGACGTCGGCCATGGTGCTTTCGAAGCTCGCGCCGCAGACAGCCGCCAATGTGCTGCTGACCATGGACAAGCCGATGCGGAGCCAGATCATCAAGCGCATGGTGACGATGGCCAACATCCCGGATGCGGCATCCCGCATCGTCGAGAACCAGCTGCGCGTGAGCGTGCTGTCGCAGAAGGCGAGCCGGGACACCACGGCCGGCCAGGAACGCGTCGCCAGCATGCTCAACGAAATGGCGAAGCCGGAACTGGACGAACTCATGCAGGATCTGGAGGACGCCAACACGCCCGATCTCGCCGGCGTCAGGTCGCGGCTGTTCGCCTTCGACGATCTGCCGCTGCTTCCGCAGAAGGCCCGGGTCCTTCTGTTCGACGGGCTGTCGACCGAACTCGTCACGCTGGCGCTGCGCGGCGCGTCGCCGGAACTGGCAGAATCGGCGCTGTCGGCGATCGGCGCGCGCTCTCGCCGCATGATCGAATCCGAGCTCGGACAAGGATCGGAAGGCATTGCGCTCGCCGACATCATGGCCGCCCGCAAGAGCATATCGATCGCCGCCATCCGGCTGTCGCGCGAGGGGGCTTTCGAGCTGCCTTCGACGCAGACCGCCGCCGCCGAAGCCGCCTGACGATAACGGCCCGGTCAGAGAGCCATGGCTGAAGCGGTCGACAAGGATTCCAAAACCGAGGAAGCCACAGAAAAGAAGATCCGCGACACGATCGAACAGGGCAAGCTGCCCCATTCGCGCGAGACCGCGATCTTCGCGTCGTTCCTGGCCATACTGGTCTTCGCCGTTTTCTACGCCAAGGACGCGATCGTCGATCTCGGCATGTTCCTGTCGACCTTCCTGGAAAAGCCGGAAGCGTGGCCGATGGACACCGAGACCGACGTCATCTCGCTCTACAAGCAGGTGATGACCGAGATCGGCCGCGCCGTCGTCAGCCTGCTGGTGCTGCTGACGGTTGCCGGCATCGGCGCCTCGGTCTTCCAGAACATGCCGCAGATCGTCGGCGAACGGATCAGACCGCAGCTGTCACGCATCTCGATCGCCAAGGGCTGGAGCCGGATGTTCGGGATGCAAGGCTGGGTCGAATTCCTGAAGTCGCTCGCCAAGCTCGGCTTCGCCATCGCGGTGCTGAGCTTGACGCTGTCGCAGGATCACCGCAAGCTGCTCGCCGGCATGATCACCAACCCGGTCTCGTTCGGCCTGGTCATCCGCGGCATCTTCGTCGACATCCTTGTGGCGATCGTCTTCGTCATGGGCCTGATCGCGGTGGTCGATATCGTCTGGTCGCGCTTCCATTGGCGGCGCGACCTGCGCATGACCAAGCAGGAGGTCAAGGACGAGATGAAGCAGTCGGAAGGCGACCCGATCGTCAAGTCGCGGCTGCGCTCGCTGGCCCGCGACCGGGCGCGCAAGCGCATGATGACGGCCGTGCCGCGCGCGACGCTGGTGATCGCCAACCCGACGCACTATTCGATCGCCCTGAAATATGTGCGCGAGGAGGATTCCGCGCCGATCGTGCTGGCCAAGGGACAGGATCTGGTGGCGCTCAAGATCCGTGAGATCGCCAGGGAGAACAACATCCCGATCTTCGAGGACGTGGCGCTCGCGCGCTCCATGTACAAGCAAGTTTCGGTTGATAGCGTGATCCCGTCGCAATTCTACCAGGCGGTCGCCGAGTTGGTGCGGATCGTCTACTCGAAGAAGGCCGCGCGCAAAGCAACCCAATGAACGGACGCCGCTAATCCATGGACCGGCAACCACACGCCAATTCCCGCGAGCTGATCGTCGCCAGCGCCATCGAACCCGTGGTGGGCGAACTCAGGCTCATCGATGTCGCCGATTATATCGCCTTCATCCGGCTCGAGCATTTCGCCTGTCTCTCGGACCTGGTGGATTCGGCCGTCGAGCTTTACTTCCGGCCTGGCACGCTGCGTCTTGGCCATGGCGGCGAGGCGCATGTCGTCTGGAGCGGCAGTCCGCGCATCGTGCTCGATCT
>JAFKFE010000683.1 GCA_017308345.1 Alphaproteobacteria bacterium
GCCGATCAATCTCGCCAACACCGCCAACCTCGTCGGCATGTTCGGCATATCGGCGCTCGGCCAGGCCTTCGTCATCATGACGGGCGGCATCGAGCTGTCGGTCGGCTCGGTGATCGCGCTGACCGGCGTGCTGTTCGTCGATCTGATCGCCAATCACAACGTGCCCTGGCCGCTGGCGCTCGCCATCGTACTCGCCATGGGCGTCGTGATCGGGCTCGTGCACGGCCTCTTGATCACCAAGCTGCGGCTGCCGCCCTTCGTCGTGACGCTCTGCGGGCTCCTGATCTATCGCGGCCTCGCGCGCTTCTACACGAAGGATTCGACCGCCGGCTTCGGCTTCGGCCAGAGCTTCCCCGACCTTGAATTCCTCGCCGCCGGCCGCAGCTTCGGCGTGCCCAACTCCTTCATCGCCATGATCATCATCGCCGTGATCATGTGGGTGGTGCTTCACCGGTCGATCTTCGGCCGCCATCTCTACGCCGTCGGCAAGAACGAGGAGGCGGCCCGCTATAGCGGCATCCGGACCGGCCTCGTCATCGTCTCGGCCTATGTCATCTGCCAGGTGCTGACCGTGATCTCGGCGATCTACTTCGCCATGTACACGCGCTCCATCGCCCCGTCCGCGCACGGCAATTTCTACGAACTCTATGCCATCGCGGCGGCCGTGCTCGGCGGCTTCTCGCTGCGTGGCGGCGAAGGCTCGATCATCGGCGCGCTGCTCGGCGTGGTGCTGCTGCAGGAGCTGCAGAACCTCGTCAACCTGCTCGGCATCCCCTCATCGCTCAACTTCGCGGTGATGGGCGGCGTCATCCTGATCGGCGTGCTGGTCGACCAGCAATGGGGCGTCTTCCGCGCCCGGCGCCGGATGATCGAGGCGGCGCGCCGCAATGTCGCCGGCGCGCCGGCGGAGTAGCCTCCCCCTTCAGGCCGCCTGCCCAATTGGATCGATGCTCGCCGGGATTCCACCGGGCGGGGCCGGGTTCGCGGGCGAATTGCAACAACGCGTGAACCGGAAAACTGCCCTTGTCGCAGAATCGGGGCTAGGCTAAGCAATTGGTATCCGAGGGTTCCAAGAACAAAATACGGGAGACACTGCTGTGACACCATCACGTTGGATTGCGCTCGCCGCGCTGGCGCTGACCTGCTCGACCCCGGCCATGGCCAAGGACTGGAAGACCGTGACCGTCGCCATGGAGGGCTCCTACGCCCCGTGGAACCAGACCGACGCCAGCGGCAAGATCGTCGGCTTCGAGGTGGATATCCTCAACGACGTCTGCGCCCGCGCGAAGCTCGAATGCAACATCGTGGCGCAGGACTGGGACGGCGTCATTCCCGGCCTCACCGCGGGCAAGTTCGACATCGTCATGGACGGCATGTCGATCACCGAGGAGCGCATGAAGACGATCGACTTCTCGATCCCCTATGCCTCCTCGCCGGTCGCTTTCCTGGCCGACAAGAACGGCCCGCTGGCGCAGCTCTCCAACAGCGGCAAGATGATCGATTTGTCCAAGGACGACGCCGAATCCAAGGCGGCGCTCGACACGCTGCGCAAGGAGCTCACCGGCAAGAATATCGGCCTGCAGGTTTCGACCACGGAGGCGACCTTCGCTGACAAATACCTCAAGGACGTCGCCAACGTCCATGAATACAAGACCACCGACGAGCACGACCTCGACCTGATGGCGGGCCGCATCGACGTGGCCTTCGCCGACACGACCTACTTCCTCGGCACGCTGGCCAAGCCCGATGCCAAGGACCTGGAATTCGTCGGGCCGCAATTCAAGGGCGGCCCGATCCTCGGACCGGGCATCGGCGCTGCGTTCCGCAAGACCGACAAGGACCTTCAGGACATCTACAACAAGGCGCTCAAGGCCGCTCTCGATGACGGCTCGGTGTCGAAATACTCCATGCAATGGTTCAAGATCGACATTACCAAGTAATGTCGCAACGGGAGCAGCCAGGGCTGCTCCCGTTCTGCATTGAGTGCATGTCGCCCAAAGTTGCGCTGCGGTTTTGGAAAACGGCATGCATAAGGCGAGCAACCCGTCGATGCCTATCTCGGCGCCAGCAGGAGCCGTAAGTGGAGTTTCTCAACGATCTCAAGGACCAGGCGTCGACGGCCTATGAGCTCCTGGCCGCCGGCTGGGGCGTGCAACTGCTCTGGGGCATCGCATGGACACTGGCCGTCACCGTCGTTTCGATGCTGATCGGCGCGGTGCTGGGGTCCTTGGTGGCGGCCGCCAAGCTCTCGCATCGCGGCGGCTTGAGATTCATCGGCGAAAGCTACACCACCGTGTTCCGCGGCGAACCGGAACTCCTGATCATCTACCTCTTCTACTATGGCGGCACACAGGTCCTGACCGGGGTAGCACGGTCGACGGGATCGATAGGCTCGACCGACATTCTGAACATGCCGAGCTTCCTCGGCGGCGTGCTCGCGGTCGGCATCATTTCCGGCGCCTACCAGGCCGAGGTTTTTCGCGGGTCGTTCCTGGCGATCCATCGCGGTGAGCTGGAGGCGGCGCGCGCCTACGGCATGTCGGCCTGGCTGCGCTTTCGCCTCGTGATCGTGCCACAGGTCCTGCGCCTCGCGGTGCCGGGGCTGGGCAATGTCTGGCAATTGACCATCAAGGATTCGGCCTTGATCTCGGTCACCGGCGTCGCCGAGCTGATGCTCACCGCCAACAAGGCGGCACGCTCGACGCATCATTCACTGCTTTTCTACACGGTCGCCGGCATTCTCTACCTGGTGATGACGTCGATCTCGACGCCGATCTTCGAGAAGGCCGAGCGCTACACCTCGCGCAGTTTCACGCGGCCGAAGTGAGAGGTGGCGGTGGATTTCGACTTCTATCTTTCGACCATGTGGAGCGTTCTGAAGGCGCTGCCGCTGACGCTCGAGATCTGGTTCTTCGGCATCGCTTTCGGCCTCGTCATCGCCACCGGCCTGACCTGGCTGCGGGCATCCGGCTACAAATTGGGCGAATATTTCACCCGCGCCTATGTCTTCATCTTTCGCGGCTCGCCGCTCCTGGTGCAGCTCTATCTGATCTATTTCGGGCTCTCCCAGTTCGATTTCGTCCGCCACAGCCCGATCCTGTGGCCGATCCTGCGCGACCCGATGTACTGCACCATCGTCGCCATGGCCTTGAACACGGCCGCCTATGAGAGCGAGATCTTCCGCGGCGCGCTGCGGGCGATCCCTGTCGGCCAGATCGAGGCGGCCAAGGCCTTCGGCATGTCGGCCTTCACCCGCTTCCGCCTCGTCACGCTGCCGATCGCGCTGCGGCTTGCCCTGCCGGCCTATTCGACCGAGATCATTCTCATGACCAAGGCGACCGCGCTCGCGTCCGTGGTCACCATCATGGAGATGATGGGGACGGCGCAGAAGATCCAGCACGATACGTTCCGGCCTATCGAGGTGCTGACCTGCGCCGGCGTGATCTACCTGCTTCTCAACCTGTCGATAGCCCGGCTGTTCGCCTGGGTCGAATATCGGCT
>JAFKFE010000684.1 GCA_017308345.1 Alphaproteobacteria bacterium
GCGAGCTCCGCCATCACCATCTCGGCGGGGCGGCCGTTGTGCCGGAAGATCGGGTATGAGGCGGGTTCGCTTGCGAGATGCACCACGTCTCCGAGCTCGACCACGTCGCGGGCTCCCGGCAAGGCGTTGGCCGGCACCGGCGTCGCCAGCGCGCGCTGGTCGACGACGCCGTCGCTTTTCGAAAGGGCGATGCGGATCGGAATCGGATAGCGTCCGCCGCCGCGGTGCGAATAACCGACCGTCGTGCCGCCATAGAGATAGCTCAGCGTGTCGTAGACGTCCGACTGCTCGACCTTGTAATATTCGAGATTGTCCTGATCGATCGACAGTCTTTGCCTCTGCGGCTGGTTATGGAAGCTGTCGTCGACGTCGACGATGAAGGGGACGCTCGCGAAGGTTTCGCGCACCTTGGCCGCGACGGCGCGACGGGTCTCGGCGTCCGGCCCATAGATTTCGGCGAGCAGCGTGCCGAGCACCGGCGGTCCGGGCGGCGGCTCGACCACCTTGATGACGGTGCCCGCCGGCATGGCCATCCCCTTCAGGCGCTCGCGCATGTCGAGCGCGATGGCATGGCTGGCGCGGCTGCGCTCGCCCTTCGGCGTCAGGTTGACGGCCACGTCGCCCTGTTCGGGGCTGGAGCGCAGATAATAGTGGCGCACCAATCCGTTGAAGTTGAAGGGCGCGGCGGTGCCGGCATAGGTCTGAAAGGAAACGACCTCCGGCACGCTGGCCAGGCGGTCGACCGCTGCCTGCAGCACCCTGTTGGTGTCCTCGACGGACGAGCCTTTGGGCAGGTCGGCGACCACCTGCAGCTCGGTCTTGTTGTCGAAGGGAAGCAGCTTCACCGTCACATGCTTGGTATAGATCAGCGCCATCGACGACAGCGTTGCGACGCCGACGACGAGCAGGAACAGCCACGCGCGCAGGCGCGACTTCAGGATCGGCCGGGCGACCGCGACATAGGCGCGGCCGAGCGCTCCTATATGTCCGGCGCCATGGCCGGCCTGCCCACCCGCCCCATGCCGGCGGCCAAGCTTCATCATCAGCCAGGGCGTCAGCATCACGGCGACGAAGAAGGAGAACAGCATCGCGGCCGAGGCGTTGGCCGGGATCGGGCTCATATATGGCCCCATCATGCCCGAGACGAAAAGCATCGGCAAAAGGGCGGCGACGACGGTCAGCGTGGCCACGATGGTCGGATTGCCGACCTCCGCGACGGCGTCGATAGCCGCGGCGCTACGCGAGCGCCCATCGTCCATGGCCCAGTGGCGGGCAATGTTCTCGATGACGACGATGGCGTCGTCGACCAGGATGCCGATCGAGAAGATCAGCGCGAACAGGCTGACGCGGTTGAGCGTATAGCCCATGATGCGGGAGGCAAAGAGCGTGAGCAGGATCGTCGTCGGGATGACGATTGCCACCACCAGCGCCTCGCGCCAGCCGATGGCGACGGCCACCAGCACGACAATGGAGATCGTCGCCAGGCCAAGGTGGAAGAGCAGTTCGTTCGCCTTCTCGTTGGCGGTCTCGCCATAGTCGCGGGTCACGGTCATCCCGACGTCCTTGGGGAAGATCTGTCCGCGCGTCTGCTCCAGCCGCTTGCCGATGGCATCGGCGATGAGGACGGCGTTGGTGCCGGGCCGCTTGGCGATGGCGAGCGAGACGGCGGGAGCGCGCTGCAACCCGTTGGCGGTCTTGATGACGTCCGTGACGCGGTTTTCAGCCGGCGACGTCGCCAGCACGACGCTCGCCACGTCTCGCACATAGACCGGCCGCCCGTCACGTGCGGTCAGCAGCAGATTGCCGATGTCTGAAAGCCCTTGCAGCGTCTGGCCGGCGACCAGCACCCGCTGCTTGCCCTGCTCGCGCACCGTGCCGAGCTGGAATGAGCGGTTGGCTCCGGAAATCTTGGCGGTCAGCTGCTGCAGCGTGATGCCGTAGAGCGACAGTTTCTCCGGATCGGGTTCGACCTGGATTTCCTCCGGCTGCTCGCCGACGATATAGGTCAGGCCGATATCGGGGAGCTTCGCCACCTCAACCTGAAGCTCGCGTGCCAGCCGGGTCAGGTCGGCCGAGGAATAGCGGCTGGCGGCCTCCGGCGTCGGCGTCAGCGTCACCACCACGATGGCGACGTCGTCGATGCCGCGGCCGACGATCAGCGGCTCCGGAATGCCGACCGGGATGCGGTCCATGTTGGCGCGCACCTTGTCATGGACGCGCAGCTCGGCCGCGTCCGAGCTCGTGCCCACCTAGAAGCGGGCCGTCACCAGGGCGCCGTCATCCTCGGTCTGCGAGTAGACATGCTCGACGCCTTCGATGCTCTTGATGATGGTCTCCAATGGTTCGGTGACCAGCTTGACGGCATCCTCGGCCTTGAGCCCGTTGGCCTGGACGTGGATGTCCACCATCGGCACGGAGATCTGCGGTTCCTCTTCGCGCGGCAGCGTCACCAGCGCCACCAGGCCAAGCGCGAGCGCGGCCAGCAGGAAGAGCGGCGTCAGCGGTGAGCCGATGAAGGAGCGGGTGAGCCCGCCGGCAATGCCGAGCTTCATGGCAGGACGACCTTGTCGCCGTCCGCGAGGCCGGTCAGCACCTCGACGCGCGCCTGGCCGGCGTCCTCGAAGCGCTCGCCGAGCACCACGGCCACGTCGAGCGGGCCGTCTGCGGTTTCGACCGTTACGTAGTCGACGCCGTGGATCGTGCGCACCGCTTCAGGCGGCACGCCCAGCATGGCGTGCTTGCCGACCGGAATGGACACCAGCGTGCGTTCGTTGACGAAATAGGTGCCGATATCGGCCACCTCGACATCGGCGATGACCCGGCCGTTCTCGATCTCGGGATAGACCTTGGCGATGCGTCCCTCGCGAGCCTTGACGAAACCGGCATTCGATCCGGTGCCGCGCTCGCCGATGTCGACGGCGGCGCCTTCCGCGATCTCGGCGGCATGGCGTTCCGGCAGCGAAAGGCGAAGATAGTACTGGCCCGAAGCCACGCGTGCGATCGTCTCGCCGGCCATGATCACCGAGCCGGCGGTAACCGGAACGGTGAGCACCCGCCCGGCGGCGGGCGCCAGCGTCTGTCCCTCGGTAGCGCTCTGTTCGATGACGGCCTTGTCCGCGACCGCCGCCGCGAGCTGGTTGGTCGTGACATCGAGCTGCAGCCGCGCGGCGTCGACGCGGCTCTGCGCGGCCACGCCCTTGGTCAGCAGGTCCTGCGCGCGCTGCATGTCCGTGCGGGCATTGTCCAGTTGCGAGTTCAGCGCCGCGATCTTGGCGTCGGCCGCGCGAAGCTGGAGGGCGATCTTGTCGTCGACCACGACGGCGACCAGATCACCCTGGCGCACCTCCTGGCCCTCGGAAACGCGGACTTCGCTGATGGTTCCCGAAATGCGGGCGCGCGCCGGCACCACGGTGCGGCTTTCGACCTGTCCGTAGACGGCTTTCATTTCGGTGACGGTGGTGGCTTTCACCGTGAATTCCGCAGCCTTCGCGTTCGATA
>JAFKFE010000685.1 GCA_017308345.1 Alphaproteobacteria bacterium
GGTCACCTCATAGCCGAGAAGCAGCGAGATCTCGCGCAGCAGCCGCCGGAAGCCGGCCGTCGAGGTCTCCTTCTTGCGCATGATGGTCAGCTTGTGCTGGACAAGGGGGTGGTCGACGACGGTGACGCCCTGCATGATGTGCTCCGACTGGTTCGCAGTGGGTAGTGGTCAGTAGTGAGTAGTGAATAGTGAGCCGATTTGCGAGTCCTCGCCTCGGGGAAAGCTCCAGCCTTCAACCACTCTATGCGCGCTCGGCCAAATCCATAACTACCGACTACTCCCTAATCACTCACCGCACCCTCGCGTCCAGCCGGCCTAACAGCATTGCCCTGGTCTTGCGATCGACGAAAGCCGCCTCGATGGCGGTCCTCGTGACGGCGGCGAGCGCCTTGTCGTCCATGCGGAAATGCTCGGCGGCGATATCGTATTCGCGCTTCAGCGAGGTCCAGAAATAGGGCGGGTCGTCGGAATTGAGCGTCACCTTGCAGCCGGCGGCGCGCAGAGCGGGGAAGGGGTGGTTGGCGAAGCTGTCGAACACTTTCAGCGCGATGTTGGAGCCAGGGCAGCATTCCAGCACCACGCCCTCGGCGGCGATGCGGCGGACGAGGTCCGGATTCTCGATGGCGCGAACGCCATGGCCGATGCGCGACGGGCGGATGTGGTCGAGCGCCGCCGCCACGCTTTCCCAGCCCATCAGCTCGCCGGCATGGATGGTGATGCCGAGACCCGCCTCGCGCGCGATCTCGAAGGCGCGCACATAATCCTCGAAATCGCCGATGCGCTCGTCGCCGGCGACGCCGAAGCCGGTCACCAGCGGATGGCCGCAGCGCGCCGCGAAGCGCGCCGCCTGCTCGATCGCCTCGACGCCGACATGGCGCACGCCGGTGACGATCATGCGGCCTTCGATGCCGGTCTTGGCCTTGGCGCGGGTCATGCCTTCGCCCAGCGCATCCGTGTAGGCCTTTGGCGAGAGGCCAGCCTTCTTCGCGTGGTCCGGCGAGGTGAAAATCTCGGAATAGATGGCGCCGTCGCGAGCAAGGCTGGTCAGATAATAGTCGGCGAGGCGCGCATAATCGTCTTCCGTGCGAAACAGGTCGGAAGCGAAATCATAAGCGGCGAGAAACGAGGTGAAATCGTGCCAGGCGAAGGAGCCGTCCTGGATATAGGGCGAAGGGTCCTTGCCGTATTTGCGGGCCTGGCTGACGACAAGCTCCGGCGCCGCCGCGCCTTCAATGTGGCAGTGCAGCTCGGCCTTCAAGATCATGCGGTCATTTCGTCCGGTTTGCTGTTCCCGCATAGATTCTGGCCGGAAAATCATGCGGGACCTTTCTCGACCGGGTTTTGGAAGCGCGGCCGAAAACCGCGCCTTGGACAATAGCGTCGGCACCATCGATCGGCTATGGTCCCGCCGGTTTTATGGCGGATCAAAATAATGTCAGTTGAGAGAACCACGGCCGCGGGCGGCATGGAAACCTCCTATGGGTTCAGGAAGGTCGGGGCAGGCGAGAAGCAGCCCCTCGTCAACGACGTCTTCCATAAGGTGGCCAATCGGTACGACCTGATGAACGATCTGATGTCGGCCGGGTTGCATCGGTTGTGGAAGGACGCGATGGTCGCGTGGCTGAACCCGCCGAAGCGGCCGGGCTGGAAAGTGCTCGACGTGGCGGGCGGGACCGGCGATATCGCTTTCCGGATCGTCGAGGCCAGTCAACGCCAGGCCCATGCCACGGTGCTCGACATCAACGGCTCGATGCTGGCCGTCGGCCGCGACCGCGCCGAGAAGCTGGGCCTTGCGTCAAACACCGATTTCGTGGAGGCCAATGCCGAGGCGCTGCCTTTCGAGGACGGCACCTTCGATGCCTATACGATCGCATTCGGCATCCGCAACGTGCCGCGCATCGAGGTCGCCCTTGCGGAAGCCTATCGCGTGCTGAAGCGCGGCGGACGGTTCCTGTGCCTGGAATTCTCGGAGGTCGAGATGCCGCTGCTCGACAAGGCCTACGAGGCCTGGTCGTTCAACGCGATCCCCAGGATAGGCAAGGCGGTGACCGGCGATGGCGAGCCCTATTCCTACCTGGTCGAATCCATCCGCAAGTTCCCCAACCAGCAGAATTTCGCGGCAATGATCACCCGCGCCGGCTTCGGTCGCGTCACCTTCCGCAACTATTCGGGCGGCATCGCCGCCCTTCATTCCGGCTGGAAGCTTTGAGGCGGGACCCCTTGAAGCAGGCCCCTTTGACCAAGGCCCCCTTGAAGCAGGCAGGGCAATGAGCAGCATCGCCGCCGCCTTCAGGCTCACCCGGGCCGGCTGGGTGCTGGTCCGCGAGGGCGTCGTCGCGGCGTTGCCGGGCGAAGAACTCTCCGGCATGCCGAAATTCGGCTGGCGCGTGGCGCGATTGTTCACCCGCCGCCGGGCTCTGAGCTATCAGCGCGGCGACAGGCTGGCACGGGCCGTGGTGCGGCTCGGACCGTCCTACGTCAAGCTCGGCCAGTTCCTGGCGACGCGGCCCGACGTCGTCGGCAACGACATGGCGCTCGACCTCGCGCTGTTGCAGGACAAGATGCACACCTTCCCCAAGGCGGAAGCGGTCCACGCGATCGAGGGTTCGCTCGGGCGCAAGATAGACGACCTCTATGCAAGTTTCGGCGAGCCGGTGGCGGCCGCCTCCATCGCGCAGGTGCACAGCGCCGAAGTCGTTCGCGACGGCGCTGCTTCGCGCGTGGCGGTGAAGGTTATCCGGCCCGGCGTGCGACGCCGCTTCTTCCAGGATCTGGAAAGCTATTTCCTCGCGGCACATCTGCAGGAGAGATACATCCCCTCGTCGCGTCGCCTTCGCCCCGTCGAGGTGACCCAGACGCTGGCCCAGACCACCAGGATCGAGATGGATCTGCGGCTCGAGGCGGCGGCGCTTTCCGAACTTGGCGAGAACACCAAGGACGATCCGGGTTTTCGCGTGCCGGCGGTCGACTGGGAACGGACCGGCCGCGACGTGCTCACCATGGAGTGGATCGACGGTATAAAGATGAACGATCTGGCCGGCCTTGCCGCCGCCGGTCATGATCTCAAGGCAATCGCCGCCAATCTCATCCAGTCGTTCCTGCGGCACACGCTGCGCGACGGCTTCTTCCATGCCGACATGCATCCCGGCAATCTGTTCGTCGAGGCCGACGGCACCATCGTCGCGGTCGATCTCGGTATTGCCGGGCGGCTCGGCAAGAAGGAGCGGCGTTTCCTCGCCGAAATCCTCTACGGTTTCATCGTGCGCGACTATCAGCGCGTCGCCGAGGTGCATTTCGAGGCGGGCTACGTGCCGCGCCAGCACAATGTCTCTGCCTTCGCGCAGGCAATCCGCGCCATCGGCGAACCGATCCACGGCCAGTCGGCCGACACCATCTCGATGGCCAAGCTGTTGACCTTGCTGTCCGAGGTCACCGAGCTGCTCGAGTACCTCCGCTGAGGACACCACCCACCCAAGCCATCAGCTCCTGAG
>JAFKFE010000686.1 GCA_017308345.1 Alphaproteobacteria bacterium
GTTGCACGTCCGGCAACGGCCGCTCCGGGCCGCTTTTCAGGAAGGCGACGACCCCGCCGGGAACATCGCCCGAAAAACCGCGCCCCGTAAGGTAGGTCTTGGCGAAGTCCAGCCCTATGCGATCGGCGCGCATGTTGTGCAGGAACGGGCCCGGATCGCGGCGCCGGTACATGAGAATGACCGAGACGTGGTCCTGCAGGTTCTTGCCGACCGCGGGCAGGTTGACCCGCGTCTGGATGCCATGCGCCGCAAGCTCATCCGGCGCCCCGATGCCGGACAGCATCAGCAGTTGCGGTGTGTTGATCACCCCGCCCGAGAGCAGGACTTCCCTGCGCGCGACGATTGTCCGTTCGCCGCCGCGATGGCTTATCGCCACTCCGGTGGCGCGCGCGCCCTCCAGGATGATCTTCGTCGCCGTCGCTTCGGTAAGAACGGTCAGATTGGGTCGCCGCAGCACCGGCCGCAGATAGGCCGACGCGGTCGAACTGCGCCGCCCCTTGGAGATCGTCATCTGGAGGCGCCCGAAGCCTTCCTGCCGCTCGCCATTGTAGTCGTCCGTCTGCGGATAGCCTGCCTGCACGCTGGCCTGCGCGAACGCCTCGATCAGCGTGTCCTTGTAGCGGCAGAACTGGGTATTCACCGGACCGGAGCCGCCGCGAAAATGGCTCTCTCCCCGTTCCCAGTTCTCCTGCTTGCGGAAATAGGGCAGGACCTTGTCATACGACCAGTCACGCAGCCCGCTGGCGGCCCAGCGGTCGTAATCGCCGCGATTTCCGCGCACATAGGCCATGGCGTTGGTCGACGACGATCCGCCAATGACCTTGCCGCGCGCGCACTCGACCTTGCGCCCGCCGACATTGTCTTCCGGCTCGCAGAAATACATCCAGTCGTGGCGGAGCTCGGTCAGGATCTTGCCCCATCCGAGCGGTATATGGATCATGGGGTCGCGGTCCCAGCCGCCGGCCTCGAGCAACAGCACCGAGCATCCCGGATCAGCGCTCAGCCGATTGGCGAGCACGCAACCGGCCGATCCGGCCCCAACGATGATGTAGTCGTAGCTTTGCGCGTGCGGCATGATGCGTTTCATTGCCTTCGTCCGGCGCCCGGGCGCCAGGGAACTATTGAAACCGAACCTGGAAATCCCGGCACCGGCCGGGACCGCCTAGGTATTCCACAAGGCGACCTGCGCTAGATCAGGCCAGCCTCTCTCAGACGCTGCGACCAGTGGTTCCATCCACGGTCGATCTGGGCGCCGACGAGCTTTCCCGCCGTCTTGACCTCGCCCGGCGACAGATACTTGACCTTGCCGATCTGCAGGCCGGCCGTGAGCGCCTTCGCTTCCTGCTCGAGATAGAAGGCCCGGAAGACCACCTCGCGCACCGAGTTGCCGACATTGACCACGCCATGGCGAGCCATCAGGACCACCGTCTGGTCGCCGAGGCTTCCCGCGATATCCGCGCAGACATCATGGCTGCCGCCGAAGAGATCCGTCTCGTCGCCGTGCTTGTCACGGATCTCATAGACCGGGACCGACTCGCCCATGAAGGCTCCCATATGGGTGACCGGCCGAAGCGGCGTGTCGACGAAGCAGTAGGGCAGCACGGCGGGGGAATGGGTGTGGAGCACGCACTGGACGTCCGGCCGAGCCTTGTAGATCTCGCTGTGGATGTAGCGTTCCAGATAGGAGGGCCGGTTGTCCGACGTTTCGCCTTCAAGATTGAAACGCTGGATGTCGTCGGTGGTTATCAGGCTTGGAGCGAGCTTCTGAGCCAGGAAGAAGCTTTCGGGATCCTCCGGGTCACGCGCGCTGATGTGCCCGAACGTATCCAGGATGCCTTCGTTCAGAAGGATCTTCGTCGCTGTCACCAGCTCTTCGAAGACCTTCTGGCGCGCTGGGCTGCTGTCTTTCATTCCAATTCTCCCATTGCCGGGCGACGGCGACCATTCTTTGTTCTTGTTATCGGTCGCAGGCGCCGCGGATTTCACTTGTTTTCGTAGAGGCCGACGATCCGGTTCTGCTCGATGATGTTGCCGGCGTATTTCTGCAGGAACTCCTCCCGGGTGGGCGTGCCTTCGACCTTCGTGTCCAGGGCGTAGACCCAGAAGTAGTAGTGATGAATTCCATGGCCGGCAGGCGGCTGCGGTCCGTAATATTGCTTGTGGCCGGCGCCGTTGGGCCCAACACGGAACCTCTGCTGCGCGTCGGAAAGGTCGGTGGTCGACGGGTCGATGCCGTACACCACCCAGTGGGTGAAGCCGTTTGCCAGCGGCGCGTCGGGATCGTGGCAGATGACCGCGAGTTCCTTGGCGTCCGCCGGCACGCCGCTGACCGTCAGCTTCGGCAGGACATTGCCCTTGTCGCCGGCATGTTCGTCGCGCAGTTTCCCCAGCGGCTGGAAGTCCGCCGAGGTGATCTTGAGGTCCTTGATGTTCAGGGGCATTCAATTCGTCCTTTACAAGATTCAATCAGCCAAGACGGCGGCCTTGAGGTCGGCGACGGCCTTGCCGCCGACGCGCTGGTGCACGCGCGAACCGGATGCAACCGCCACACAGATCAGGAGCTCGTCGGGGCGCGGGCCGTCCGGCACGGCGAAGGTCACCGCGTCATAGTGCGAGCGGATGTAGAGCTCGTCCTTGTGGGCAAGCGGAATGTCGATGGCCGTGCCGGCCGCGGCAACCTTGCTGGCCGACGATATCCAGGCCTTGCCGCCGCCTACCTGTTGACGAAGCGGGTCGCCGAACGCCGTGGTGATGCAGGCAACGACATGTTCCTGCTCACCTGCCGTACCGGCAATGCCGCCCTTGCCATAGCTCTCGACCGGCCGGTTGCCCAGCAGGGCCGCGGCCCGCTGCCCAAGCGCATGGCCGATGGCCGGGCTGGGCTCGATGAGATCCGACAGGTCGGCAACGAACTTTCCGGCGAAGGGGTTGCGTATGACGACGCCGACCGCGGCCTTGACGAGACTGACGCCCGGCGCACCGCCGTCGTGACGGATCTCGTGAATGGTGGAATACCAGCCCCGTACGTCGTAGTTTCTCTCAACTTCCACCGAATAGTCCATTCCTGTCTCCCGAGCGGCGCGCAGCCTCTACGCGCGAAAATTGTTATGGTGGCCGGTCTGCCCGGTTATTGCGGCCACGAATACACGCGGCGAAGCGGATCGTAGCGGGCGGCCTCGAGGGCTGCCGGCGTGAACATGTTTCCCTTGGAAAGCGAGCGGTTCGCCGCGTAGTCGCCGGACAAGGCCTGGCAGCGATCGGTGATCGGGCGAATGCGCTTCTCCCAGGCGACGAGCGCATCCTCGACCGAAGAGCCCTCCTCCAGGTCCTGCGACAGGCTGAAGGCGTTGACCATCGCGCAGCCGGCGCCCTGGGCAAGAGCGGGACACATGGCATGGGCGGCGTCGCCCACCAGCGCGACCTTGCCTCGCGTCCAGCTGTCCAGCTTGTTCGTCTGGTAGGTGTCGTACCGTGCGGTCTCGAGC
>JAFKFE010000687.1 GCA_017308345.1 Alphaproteobacteria bacterium
CCTCGGAGATCAACGAGGCCAACATTCCCAACATGGCGAATGTGCTGCAGCCGATGATCGAGCCGTTCCGCAAGCTGACGCCGAAGCTGTCGGCCGTGCCCTACGACTACGGCACCACCGGCATCGCCTACAACACCAAGGTGATCTCGCCGGAGGAGGCCAAGGAAAAGGGCGCGGCGCTGCTGCTCGACAAGAAATATGCCGGCAAGGTGGGCGGCTATTCCGACATGACGACACGTGTCTGGTACGCGGCCCTGGCCACCGGCCAGGATCCCAACAACCTCAAGGACATGGACACGATCTGGGCCAAGGTGCGCGAGACGCGCGATCTCGCCAAGAAGTTCTGGAGTTCCGGCGCGGAGCTGATGGACCTGCTCTCCAAGGGCGAGATCGTGGTGACCGACGCCTGGTCGGGCCGCGTCGCGGCGCTGCAGGACCAGGGCCATCCGATCGGTTATCTCGATCCGGCCGGTTCCTATGCCTGGATGGAGGACATGCTGATCCTGAAGGGCTCGCCGATGACCGAATGCGAGGAGCTGATCAACTTCATGCTCGATCCGGCGACCTCGATCGCGGTGGCCGAGGGCCAGAGCTACCCGCCGTCGCTCGACCCGACCAAGGTCAAGCTCACCGACAAGATCGCCAAGCTGCCGGCCTTCGATCCGACGGGCACCATGAAGGCGCTGACCTTCGCCGATCCGGTCTACTGGGCGACCAACGAGGACGCCTGGACCAAGCAGTGGAACAGGATCTCGAAAGGTGCCTGACGGCCAGGACGCGAAAATCATTCCCCGGCCGGCCTCGGCCGGGGCGGAAGGCGCAAACGCGGCCGCCGGGGCGAACAGCCCGGCGGTCGAGTTCCGCAACATCGACATCGCCTATGGCAAGTTCGTCGCCGTGCGCGATTTCTCGCTGTCGATCGCCAAGGGCAGCTTCGTCACGCTGCTCGGGCCGTCCGGTTGCGGCAAGACGACGATCCTGCGCTCCATCGCCGGGCTGGTCGACATTTCGGCCGGCCAGATCATGATCGGCGGCCGGCGCGTCGACGACGTGCCGATCTACAAGCGCAACATCGGCCTGGTGTTCCAGAGCTATGCGCTCTTCCCGCACAAGAGCGTGTTCGACAATGTCGCCTTCGGGCTGAAATACCGCAACGTCGCCAAGCCCGAGATCAGGCGCAAGGTCGGCAAGGCGCTCGACATGGTGCGGCTGCCGGGCAGCGAGAAGAAGCTGCCGTCGCAATTGTCGGGCGGCCAGCAGCAGCGCATCGCGCTGGCGCGCGCGATCGTCTTCGAGCCGCAGGTGCTTTTGCTCGACGAGCCACTCTCGGCGCTCGACGCCAACATGCGCGAGGAAATGCGCGTCGAGATCAAGAAGATCCAGAAGGAAACCGGCATCACCGCCATCTTCGTCACGCACGACCAGGAAGAAGCGCTGTCCATGTCGGACCGGATCGTTGTGATGAATGCGGGTTCGGCCGAGCAGATCGGCACGCCGGAGGAGGTCTATGAGCGGCCGGCCACCGCCTTCGTCGCCGACTTCCTCGGCAAGGCCAACATGCTTGCGGGCACGGTGAGCCGACCCGACGGGCCGACAGCGGTCACACTCGCCAGCGGGCAGACGGTCAATGTGGTTTCACCCAAGCCGCTGGCCCAGGGCAGCGCCGTCACCGTCGTGGTGCGGCCGCAGAAACTGTCAATCGGCGGAAAGAGCGCCAACCGGTTGCCCGGCCGGGTCGTGTCGGCCTCCTATCTCGGCGGCAGCGCCATCTACGAGGTCGACATAGGCGGCAAGACGACCGTCCGCGCCAACGCCCCTATCGACGGCCGTGTCCTGCGCGAAGGCGAAGCGATCGAACTCGGCTTCGACCCGGACGGCTGCGTGCTGCTCGACGCGGCCGGACAGCGGATTTCCTGAAGGCTGCGCATCGGCCGGATCAGCTATCAGTCACCACAATCCGCGGCAACGACACCAGCGCTCAAAGCAATCTTGCCTATTTCATCGAAATTATAGCTTTCAATCGGCGGTGACGAAAATGCAAAATGCTTGCCGACATCATGTTTGTAGATATCTCCGGCAAAGCGAAACGTCGGTTGAATTCTATCACCTTTTTTCGAATAGAGCGTCGCTTGCACTTCGGGTTTTGCTCGACACGGTGCTGAATGTGACCAGCTGGATTGCCCATCGAAAGTCACTTCCATATGTGCTCTTCCCCTTGGCGCGCTGCTATCCTTGACCACGCGAATGTCAAAACTAAAGTATGCGATTGCAGGTTCGGTAACGCCATTGTCCCAATGAAACCGCCACATAACTTGTGACCATGGCTGCAGAGGTAGAAGCACGCTTTTGCTCCCGACAGCAAAGACCAAAGGCTGTTCGCCGAGATTATCAGGGAAGATATCTCGAGCCATCGCCTGCGCAACGGAACATGCGGCCACGGCGATCCAGATAATGGCTCGTAACATGGTTGATCCTCTGGGCAGGCAAATACCTTAACGACCTATTGGCATCGGCACACAGGTTGTCGCGTGCACCTGCATTCGTGACCGAACTGGCCGGTGCAATTTGGGGGGCCCCAGTCGCCTTGGACGCACTGGGCTTGCTTATTGGGAGCACAGGAAATCGAACAGCCACTGCATGGGCCAATCGGCCAAGCCGAACAAGAGTTGCCATTGCCAGCAAGTGATCCCTTCTGCGATCCGCCTAGCTGACTCTTGTGCGCATCCGGTAAGTTGCTTGCTTCCTTCGAGGGGCAACCAGCGAGAATGAATGTAAAGCTGATTAAAACACACAAGAAAATAGTTCTTATTATTTTCCCCATAATAGAATCCCCCAATTTCGCCCTATCCGAAAATAAATCAGAATAGCGATCCGACGGCAAGGAAATTGAATGGCCGGCGCGACCTGAGTGCCCAAAAACGGACAATCGAGAATTCAATGGAGCATAGCGCGGTAGAAAGCAGCCGACGCTCTTGAATCGCGCATGGCCTTCACGATTTGCTGTGGCGCCTAACTAGTCGGCTGCGTAAAGACAATGTCTGTCTCAGACGGCGTTTGGCTCACGAACTGCGAAGCGCCCTCAGTTTGATCGTCGCCGCCAGCCCGACCCACCGCTACGACGAAGGCCGCGCCGATCAAATCGTAGTCATGCAGGCGCTCGCCGGGCACTTCATAGGCGAGCCGGCGACGAATAGCGTCTACAGATAAAGCAGCATCCTGAAGACGACCGGACAGTTAGTTGACGGCTACGGAAACGGTCGCATCTTAGGCGTCCGGCCAGTCTGAACGCATCGGTCAGTGGCCGGCCGTCCGGAGGACGTTGCGCTCCGCCGACGGTGCCAGGCTCTGTGAACCGGGCACCGAGACCGGCGCGCCGTGGAGCACCCAGTCGGCGGCGATCTGGCCGATCACGGGGGCGAGCTGGATGCCGTAACCGCCGGCGCCGGCGGCGGTGATCAGCGTTGGCTCCGAGGCATCG
>JAFKFE010000688.1 GCA_017308345.1 Alphaproteobacteria bacterium
GCACCCAGGTGACGCGAAGACGCGCACCCAGGTGACGCGAAGACGCGCACCCAGGTGACGCGAAGACGCGCACCCAGGTGACGCGAAGACGCGCGCCCAGGTGACGCGAAGACGCGCGCCCAGGTGACGCGAAGACGCGCACCTATTGAGAGGATTAGGCAAGAGGACGCGACTATCCGGCGCGCGAAGCAGATCGGCCAGCATCATTTATGGGTCACCAAAAGGAGACCGGAAAATGACGACAAGGAAGAACGCGCTGGTGACCGGCGCCAACAAGGGCATCGGACTCGAGACGACCCGGCGCCTGGCGGCACTGGATTACAAGGTATGGCTCGGCGCCCGCGATGCCGAGCGCGGCGAGACCGCGGCGCAAGCGCTGCGCGGCGAGGGGCTCGATGTCGAGTGGCTCGCGCTCGACGTTGC
This sequence comes from Alphaproteobacteria bacterium, assembly GCA_017308345.1. Lineage (GTDB taxonomy): Bacteria > Pseudomonadota > Alphaproteobacteria > Rhizobiales > Rhizobiaceae > Mesorhizobium. Next base: position 424 of record JAFKFE010000688.1, read on the forward strand.
CAGCGACGACAGCGTGGCGGCGGCGGCCAAGACTGTCGCGGCGCGGGCGCCCGGCCTGGACGTGCTGGTCAACAACGCCGGCATCGCGCCCGGCTATGTCGATGCGCTCGGCCCGGACGGCCGCTATGAGCGGCCGCCGAGCCAGGAGGATGTCGCGGACATGAAAGCCACCTATGACGTGAACGTCTTCGGGCCGGTGCGGGTCACCCAGGCGTTCCTGCCGCTGCTCCTGGCATCGCCCGCCGCCCGCATCGTCATGGTCAGCAGCTATCTCGGATCGCTGGCGCGCGCGTCCGGCGGCGGCCAGTCGCCCAATGTCATGAGCTATGGCAGTTCGAAGACGGCGCTCAATGCCGTAACGCTGGCCTTCGCCCGGGAACTCGCGCCGCGCGGCGTGATGGTCAACGCCGCCGCTCCGGGCTACACAGCGACGGACCTCAATGCGCACAGGGGCGGCCGCACCGTGCAGCAGGCGGCCGAGATCATCGTGCGGTTGGCAACGCTGGAGGCCGGCGGACCGACGGGCGGCTATTTCGACGAGAACGGTCCGCTGCCCTGGTGAGGGGATTACTTCTTGAGCTTGCTGGCCTCACGCGCCAGCGCTTCGATCTCGTCCCACTTGCCGGCTTTGATCAGATCGTCGGGCGCCACCCAGGAGCCGCCGACGCAGATGACGTTGGGCAGGCTGAGATAGTCGGCGGCGTTCTTGCCGGTGATGCCGCCGGTCGGGCAGAATTTCACGTCCGCCAGCGGCGAGGCGAAGGCCTTCAGCGAAGCGATGCCGCCGGACTGCTCGGCCGGGAAGAACTTCAGGAAGCGCAGGCCGGCTTCGCGCGCGGCCATGATCTCGCCGGGCGTGATGGCGCCGGGCAGCAGCGGCACGGGGCTGTCCTTGGCGGCGTCGAGAAGCTGGCTGGTGATGCCGGGGCTGACGATGAATTTCGAGCCGACGGCGGCGGCTTCGTCGAATTGCCTGGCATCCAGAATGGTGCCGGCGCCGACGACCGCTTCCTCGACTTCGGCCGCCACGCGCCGGATCGCTTCCAGCGCGTCGGCGGTGCGCAGCGTGATCTCGATCGCCGGCAGGCCGCCGCGCGACAGAGCGCGGGCCAGCGGCACGGCATCCGCAACGTTTGCGATCTTGAGCACCGGGATAACGGGCTGACCATTGAGAAGCGACAGGAGCTTTTCAGTCTTGGTGGTCATGTGCCGGTCTCCGTTTCGATCATTTTAAACCGATTAGCAGAAGGGATATGCCAAGTCCACGAAGGGTGGCGTGTCGTGATGACGCGCGGCGGATCGCGCGCCGCACTGAAAACCGCTTCGCACTTTTCCTGGAATTGCTCTATGGCATGGCCATGACAACGACCATAGAAACTCAACCGGTTCGCGTCGCGGCGCTCTACAAATTCGCGCGGCTCGACGGGTACGAGGCCCTGCGCGAGCCGCTCGCGGCCTTCTGCTGCGGGCGCGGCATCAAGGGCACGCTGCTTCTGGCGCATGAAGGCATCAACGGCACCGTCGCCGGCAGCGAGGACGCCATTGCCGCTCTCATCGACCATCTGCAGGCCATCGAGGGCCTTGCCGGTCTGGAAGTCAAATACAGCAGCGCCGCCGAGATGCCGTTCCATCGCATGAAGGTGCGGCTGAAGCGCGAGATCGTCACCATGGGCGTCGAGGACATCGACCCGGCAACCAGCGCCGGCACCTATGTCGCTCCGGCCGACTGGAACGCGCTGATCTCGGATGCCGACACCATCGTCATAGACACGCGCAATGGCTACGAGGTTTCGATCGGCACCTTCCGGGGAGCGGTCGATCCGAAGACCTCCAGCTTCCGCGAATTTCCGGCCTGGGTCGAGCAGCACAGGGCGCAACTCGAAGGCCGCAAGGTGGCGATGTTCTGCACGGGCGGCATACGCTGCGAGAAGGCAACGGCCTATGTGAAGTCGCTCGGACTGAAGCAGGTCTTTCATCTCAAGGGCGGCATCCTGAAATATCTGGAGGACGTGCCGGCCGAGGAGAGCCTGTGGCAGGGCGAATGCTTCGTGTTCGATGAGCGGGTGTCCGTCTCGCATGGACTGACCGAGGGCGAGGCCGAGCTATGCCGAGCCTGCCGGCATCCGTTGACGGTCGAGGACCGGCTGTCGCCGAAATTCACCGCCGGCGTCTCATGTCCGCATTGCTTCGAGACGCGATCCGATGAGGATCGGGAGCGTTACGCCGAACGCCATCGCCAGGTCGAGCTCGCGCAGGCGCGCGGCTGCAGGCGCCATATCGGCAGCTAAGCCTCACGCTCTTTCACCCCGCCCGTCATTGTAATGTCGGAGCGCGGAGCTTACCTCTTGCCCGTCCGAAACCTGCCCGGGGCACGCTCGGCCGGGCCAATTCTGGAGGCATTGATGCTCGACCCCAAGAAGCTGCTCGACGACCTTCTCGGCTCGCAAATCCCCGGCACGGGATCGACGGTGCGGGACAAGGCCGGGCAGGCGGTGCAGATGGCGAAGGACAATCCGCTCGCCGCCGGCGCGCTTGCCGCCGTGCTGCTCGGCACCGGCCCCGGCCGCCAGGTGACGGGCGCGGCCATCAGGCTCGGCGGCCTGGCGGCGATCGGCGGCCTCGCCTACAAGGCCTACCAGAATTACAAGAACGGAGCCGAGCCGGCGCAGCCGCCGGCATCCGGCGAGCCCGAACTGCTGCCGCCGCCGGCCGATACCGCTTTCGATCCCGCGCAGGCGCCGCAGGGCGAGGCCGAGTTCACTCTGACGCTGGTCAGGGCGATGATCTCCGCGGCGAAGGCCGACGGCCATGTCGACGACGAGGAGCGCAAGAAGATCGCCGACAAGCTCAGGCTCGCCGGCATCGGGGCGGAAGCGGAAAAATTCCTGCTTGTCGAGCTCGAAAGCCCGCTCGATCTCGACACGCTGGTCGCCGGCGCCAGGACCGATGAGCAGAAGCTCGAGCTCTATACCGCCTCGCGGCTGACGATCGATCCCGACACGCGCGCCGGCCTTCCGCCTGCGGCGGCGCTGACCAGCTCTCATCACCT
>JAFKFE010000689.1 GCA_017308345.1 Alphaproteobacteria bacterium
GGACCTCGTCATCCTCGATTCCATCCAGACGCTCTGGACCGACCTTGCCGATTCGGCGCCGGGCACCGTCACCCAGGTGCGCGCGGCCGCCCAGGCGATGATCCGCTACGCGAAATCCACAGGCGCCGCGATCGTGCTTGTCGGCCATGTCACCAAGGAGGGCCAGATCGCGGGCCCGCGCGTGGTCGAGCACATGGTCGACGGGGTGCTTTACTTCGAGGGCGAAGGCAATCACCACTTCCGCATCCTGCGCACGGTGAAGAACCGTTTCGGGCCGACCGACGAGATCGGCGTTTTCGAGATGTCGGACAAGGGCCTGCGCGAGGTCTCCAATCCGTCCGAGCTTTTCCTTGGCGAACGCCACGCGAAATCGCCGGGCGCCGCGGTTTTCGCGGGCATGGAAGGCACAAGGCCGGTGCTGGTCGAGATCCAGGCGCTGGTCGCGCCCTCCTCGCTCGGCACGCCGCGCCGCGCCGTGGTCGGCTGGGACGGCGCGCGGCTGTCCATGGTTCTCGCCGTGCTCGAGGCGCATTGCGGCGTGCGCTTTGGCCAGCACGATGTCTATCTCAATGTAGCCGGCGGCTACCGGATCTCGGAGCCGGCCGCCGATCTCGCGGTCGCCGCGGCGCTGGTTTCGTCGCTCACCGGTCTTGCCCTTCCCGCCGATTGCGTCTATTTCGGCGAAATCAGCTTATCGGGCGCCGTGAGGCCGGTCGCGCATGCGCAACAACGCCTCAAGGAAGCCGAAAAGCTGGGTTTTGGAAGCGCGGTGCTGCCACTCGGCAGCGAGGACATTGTTGGTGGTAATGGGGCCGGGGGGATCGGGGCCGGCGCTTTCCAGCCCACCGAGCTTGCCGACCTTGTGGCGCGTATAGCCGGCTCACGGCGCGGCCGCGCCGACGAGGAGGAGTGATCCTCGGGCCGCAAGACAGGAAGTGGGGCGAGAACCATGCCGATTACGCTGCTTGACGGAATCCTCGTCGGCTTCACCCTGGTCTCAGCAATGCTCGCCATGGTGCGCGGCTTCTCCCGCGAAGTGCTGTCGGTGGTTTCCTGGGCGGCGGCGGCGGCCGCGGCGTTCTTCTTCTACAAGCCGGTGCTGCCCTACGTTCAGCCCTATATCGACAACGACAAGATCGCGATGGCGGCTTCGGCGGGCATCGTCTTCCTCATCGCGCTGATCGTGGTCTCCGTCATCACCATGAAGCTCGCCGACTGGATCATCGATTCGCGCATCGGCGCGCTCGACCGCACGCTCGGCTTCCTCTATGGCGCCGCGCGCGGCATCCTGGTGGTCGCGGTCGCGCTCTTGTTCTTCAACTGGCTGGCCGGCGCCAAGGCGCCTGCATGGATCGCCAACGCCAAGTCGCGGCCCCTGCTCGAGACGATCGGCGCCAAGCTCGAAAACATGCTGCCGGAAAACACCGAGGAACTGGTCAACAAATACACGCACAAGGGCACGCCGCAGGCCGGCGCGCCGGCCACCACCGACCAGCCCGCGGCCGAGCCGCCGGCGGGCGACGACAATGCGCCGGCGCCCGACGACAGCGAAGGCGACGCCCCGGCCGACAACGAGCCGGCTCCGGCGCCCGCCCCGGCGCCCGCTCCAGCGCCGGCAAACTGAGAGGGCAATGATGTTGCCTACTACCGGTTAGGCATCATCATCCCAGACGCCATCATCATTCGCCCATCTCAGAAGTGTCTCCGCCCTAGAACCGAGCAATGGGGCTGGCATGGCGGCATCTTCAGGACGGCCTATCACAACGTCATCAGGCTCCCGCCCTGCGGCCATTGATGCTGCGACTTTCCCCCAGCGCAACGCGAATTCGCGAACGGCAGCGCGCGGCGTTCTCTCCGATCCACAGGCCACATAGTCGGTCGGAAGATCACCGGAGATGGCCCACCATCCTACCCATCCTGGTCGGGCGGCACTCTCGATCGCCCAAACCGCGACGTAGGGGTACACATGCCAAGCGGGCCATTCGCCCACCCTCCCTTGCTCCAACCCTCCGCGGCTTAGATATTCAATCACAGACTGGCGTTGCGAATCGCACCATTCCTCTTCGGCCTCGTCGATATCGTCTGCTTCTTCCGTCATTCGTAGAAACCTGTCTTGGGACCCGCGATGTCCTCTGATTGACAATTCTGGCTGGCGCCATTCTGATTTGCAGGTGGTATTGCCGCCTTGACTGCATTATATGACGCCTTTCCGCAACGAGGCTCAACCGATGGCAGACGCAGACGACGTGCTTTCCGCCGAGGCCGACGATCATTTCCACGACGAATGCGGCGTGTTCGGCATTTTCGGCCGGCAGGACGCGGCGGCCATCGTCACACTCGGCCTGCACGCCTTGCAGCATCGCGGCCAGGAAGCCGCCGGCATCGTCTCGTATGACGGCACCCAGTTCCATGTCGAACGCCATGTCGGCCTGATCGGCGACACCTTCACCAAGCAGCGCGTCATCGACAGCCTGCAGGGCAATCGCGCCATCGGCCACACGCGCTACGCCACGACAGGCGGCGCCGGTGTGCGCAACATCCAGCCCTTCTTCGCCGAGCTCGCCGAAGGCGGCCTTGCCGTCGCCCACAACGGCAACCTCACCAACGCGCTCACCGTGCAGCGCGCGCTGCAGAAGCAGGGCTCGATCTTCTCCTCGACGTCCGACACCGAGACGCTGCTGCATCTGGTCGCGACCAGCAAGGAGCGCGATCTGAATTCGCGCTTCATCGACGCGGTGCGCCAGGTCGAAGGCGCCTTCTCGCTGGTGGCGATGACAGCCAAGAAGATGATCGGCTGCCGCGACCCGCTGGGCATCCGGCCGCTGGTGCTGGGCGACCTCGACGGCGCCTGGATCCTCGCTTCGGAGACCTGCGCGCTCGACATCATCGGCGCCCGCTTCGTGCGCGACATCAAGCCCGGCGAAATGGTGGTCGTCACCTCCAAGGGCATAGAGAGCCTGTTTCCGTTCGAGCCGCAGAAGACCCGCTTCTGCATTTTCGAATATGTCTATTTCGCGCGGCCGGACTCCTCGGTCGAGGGCCGCAACGTCTATGAGGTGCGCAAGCGCATCGGCGCGGAACTCGCGCAGGAAAGCCCCATCGAGGCCGATGTCGTGGTGCCCGTGCCGGATTCCGGCACGCCGGCCGCGATCGGCTTCAGCCAAGCCGCCGGCATTCCTTTCGAGCTCGGCATCATCCGCAACCACTATGTCGGGCGCACCTTCATCCAGCCGGGCGATTCCATCCGCCACATGGGCGTGAAGCTCAAGCACAACGCCAACCGCCGCATGATCGAGGGCAAGCGCGTGGTGCTGGTCGACGATTCGATCGTGCGCGGCACCACCAGCCAGAAGATCGTGCAGATGGTGCGCGACGCCGGCGCGAAGGAGGTACATATGCGCATCGCCTCGCCGCCGACCAGCGCATCCTGCTTCTACGGCGTCGACACGCCGGAGAAGTC
>JAFKFE010000690.1 GCA_017308345.1 Alphaproteobacteria bacterium
GGCGCGGTGCTGGTGGTCTGCTGCCTTTTCCTGCTCGCTCTCGAGGTGATGATACGCGGCGAGGAGCGCTATGCCCGCGTCGGCTCCGGCGCCGCGCGCAAGCAGCAGCGCGCCCGGCTTGGCCGCGCCACGCTGCCTTGCCTGCTCTTGCCGGCGGGCGTCGCGCTGCTGTCGCTCGGCGTGCCCTTCGTGACGGTCGGCCGCTGGCTTCTGGCGGGAGGCGCGGATGTCTGGCGCTGGGACGAGATCGGCCTGGCGCTCGGCCAGACGCTGTTCCTGGCCATCGCCGGCGCGGTGCTCGCGACGGTTGCCGCCATGCCGATGGCCTGGATATCGATCCGTGCTCCCGGCCGCTTGCAGCGCCTGCTCGAAGGCTGCAACTACATCGTCGGCGCCTTGCCGGGCGTGGTGACCGCGCTGGCGCTGGTGACGATCACCGTGCGCGTCGCGCTGCCGCTCTACCAGACGCTGTTCACCATCCTGTTCGGCTATGCGCTGATGTTCCTGCCGCGCGCGCTGATCAGCCTGCGCGCTTCGATCGCGCAGGCCCCGGTGGAGCTGGAACGCGCCGCTTCCAGCCTCGGCCGGTCGCCGGTCAAGGCGCTCTGGGCGACAACCATCCGTCTGTCGGCGCCGGGCGCGGCGGCCGGCATGGCGATGGTGGCGCTCGGCATCACCAACGAGCTCACCGCCACCCAGATGCTGGCGCCGAACGGCACCCGCACCCTGGCGATGGCCTTCTGGTCCTACAGCAGCGAGATCGACTACGCCTCCGCCGCTCCTTACGCGCTGATCATGGTGGCGATGTCGCTGCCGATGACCTGGTGGCTCTACGTCCAGTCGAAGCGGATGGCCGGACGATGAGTGTCCTCGAACTCAGCCAGGTCGCCAAGAACTATGGTCCGGTGACGGCGCTGGCGGGCGTCGACCTTCGGGTCGAAAGCGGCAGCCGCACAGCGATCGTCGGGCCGTCCGGCTGCGGGAAGACGACGTTGCTCAGGCTGATCGCCGGCTTCGAGGCGCCGGACCGCGGCCGCATCGCGCTCGACGGCAAGGTGCTCGCCAACGGCGACGCGGCCGTGCCGGCGCATCGCCGTGGCATCGGCGTGGTAGCCCAGGATGGCGCCCTGTTCCCGCATCTCAGCATCGCCGACAATATCGGTTTCGGCATCGCGCGGAATGCTGACAAACGGGCCGAGCATATCGTCGAGCTCGCCTATATCGTCGGACTGGACAAGGCCGTGCTGAAACGCCGGCCGCACGAACTGTCGGGCGGCCAGCAGCAGCGCGTCGCGCTTGCGCGCGCCATGGCGATGAAGCCGAGGCTGATGCTGCTGGACGAACCCTTCTCGGCGCTCGACACCGGGCTTCGCGCTTCGATGCGCAAGGCGGTTGCGGAGCTTCTGGAGGAGGCTGGCATCACCACCATCCTGGTCACGCACGACCAGGCCGAGGCGCTGTCCTTCGCCAGCCAGGTGGCGGTGATGCGCGACGGCCTGTTCTCGCAGGTCGGCACGCCGCGCGAACTCTATTTCCAGCCCAGGGACAGGATGGTCGCCGAATTCCTCGGCGACGCCATCATCCTGCCGGCGAAAATCGCCGACGGCTTCGCCATCTCGCCGCTCGGCCGTATTGCCGTCGACACGAAGGAACGCCGCGACGTCGCCCGCATCATGCTCAGGCCCGAGCAGGTCGTCGTCATACGAACGTCGCGCGAGGGCATGTCGGGCACGCCGGACACCATGTTCGGCGAGGTGACGGAAACCGAGTTCGCCGGTTCGGTTTGCACGGTTGCCGTGCGGCTGCTCAACAACCCCGACCCGCCGGATGCGGCCGCGATCGGCAGCAGACCGCTCATCCTGCGCAAGACCGGCATCGACGCCCCGGCGGTCGGCGAGATCGTGCGGCTGACCGTCACCGGCACGGCGCATGTGTTCTCCTGATCTTCGCCTTGAGGATAATGCAGTTCCGCATTATCTTTGGCGCTCGGAGGCATGTGATGACGACATTGACGGTTACGGCGCGGGGTCAGGTCACGTTCCGGAAGGACGTGCTCAAACACCTCGGCATCCGGCCCGGCGACAAGATCAGGCTTGATCTCCTGCCCGGTGGGCGGGCGGAGCTGAAGGCCGACCAGGGCAAGGGCTCCTGGCAGGAGCTGAGCGGGATGCTCAAGGGCAAGACGAACGGCGCACGGCTTTCGATCGAGGATATCAACGATGCGATCGCCGGCGCCGGCGCTTCGAGCGGAATGCACGGAATCGAGCGCAAGTGAAGATCAGCCTCGATACGAACGTGCTGTTGCGCCTTGTCGTCGGGGATGACGAAGCGCAGCAACGGACAGCCGCCGGGACCCTGGAACAGGCCGAATTGGTCGCGATCAGCGTTCAAGCGCTCTGCGAGTTTGTTTGGGTGCTGGATAGAAGTTACCGGGTCGCGCGGCTTGACATATCCGCCTCGATCCGCCGCGTCCTCGACATGCGCAACGTCGTGGCCAACCGGCCGACGATCGAAGCGGGCCTAGCTGTCCTGGACGCCGGAGGAGATTTCACGGATGGCGTGATCGCGTTCGATGGTCAGTGGCTCGGTGGTGAGACCTTCGTGTCCTTCGACAGGAAAGCGGTAAAGCTGGTCGAAGGGCGGGGAGCGCCCACGCTCTTGCTCGAGTGATCTACCGCGCGCGCTGGCCCGTCGCCGGCGACCACAACGGCCATTGCTCCATGAAGTCGCAGCTGTGGATGACGACGCGGGCGCCGTCGATCAGGATGATCGAATAGGCGGGCGGCGCCTGCTCGACCATCTCGTCGCCGGCAAGGTCGAGCATGAAGCGGGCGTGCAGGCCGCGTTGCACCGAAAACGGAATGCCGGCGACGGTGCCGGCGATGTCGCGATGGACATGGCCGAAGAAGATGTAGCGGACATTGCCGTGGCGGGTGAGCACATCGATGAGCCGCTGCGGCTGTTCGAGGCCGAGCGGGTCGAGCAGCGTGAGCCCGAGCTCGACCGGCGGATGATGCAGGAAGACATAGGCCGCCTTGCCTGCCGCCTCGGCGAGCCGCGCGTCGAGCCAGCCGAGCCGGTCGTCGCACAACTCGCCGGTGACGCGGCCTTCCGCCAGGCTGTCGAGGAAAACCAGGCGCCCTTGCGGCGTGTCGAAAACCGACTGCGCGAAGCCGTTCTCGTCGGTCCCGTTTTCCGGAAAGGCGGCGATGAGATTGGCGCGACGGTCATGGTTTCCGGGCAACAGCCGATAAGGCACGGTCAGGCGGTCCAGCGCCGCCTTCAGGTCTGCATAGGCTTGCGTCTCGCCGGCACCGACGGATTTCCCCGCCCCACCGAGGTAGCGATGAAACAAACGATTTCCGGTCTGACGCGGCTGGCCCGCTTCCTGATCCTTGGCCTTATCTGCGCTCCGGCCCTCGCCGACGGCCCGGCGCTTTCGAAGATCGAGGTCTTCCCG
>JAFKFE010000691.1 GCA_017308345.1 Alphaproteobacteria bacterium
GGGCCGGCGCGGCTGGCCGTGAAGGCGGCGCTCGAGGCGGGCCGCCACGTCGTGACCGCCAACAAGGCGCTGCTTGCCAAGCATGGCGTGGCGCTTGCCGAGATCGCCGAGAAGAAGGGCGTCCTGCTCAATTACGAGGCGGCGGTGGCCGGCGGCATCCCGGTCATCAAGACGATGCGCGAGGCGCTTGCCGGCAACGCTGTGACGCGTGTCTTCGGCATCCTCAACGGCACCTGCAACTACATCCTGACCCGCATGGAAGCCGAGGGCATCTCCTTCGATGCCTGCCTGAAGGACGCGCAGCGGCTGGGCTATGCCGAGGCCGATCCGACCTTCGACATCGAAGGCCACGACACGGCCCACAAATTGTCGATCCTGACCAGCCTTGCCTTCGGCACGAAGATCGCCGCCAACGACATCTATATGGAAGGCATCTCCAACATCACCCAGGCCGACATCCGCGCGGCGGCCGATCTCGGCTACCGCATCAAGCTGCTCGGCGTCGCGCAGCGCACCGACAGCGGCATCGAGCAGCGCGTCCATCCGACGATGGTGCCGACGGCGTCGGTCATCGCGCAGGTGCATGGCGTCACCAATGCCGTGGCGATCGAGACCGACATTCTGGGCGAGCTTCTGCTCTCCGGCCCAGGGGCCGGCGGCAACGCGACCGCCTCGGCGGTGATCGGCGACATTGCCGATATCGCCAAGAGCCGGCCCGGATTCCAGCACGCTCCGGTGTTCGGCTGGCCGGCGAAGGAACTGAAGCCTTACAAGAAGGCGCGCATGCGCAGCCATGCGGGTGGCTACTTCATCCGCCTGACCGTGCATGACCGCATCGGCGTCTTCGCGGCCATCGCCAAGCGCATGGCCGACAACGACATCTCGCTGGAATCGATCGTCCAGCAGGCGGCCGGCACGGAAACAGAGGCGCAGAAGACAGTCATCCTCGTCACCCACGAGACGACCGAGGCGGCGGTGCGCAAGGCTGTCGAAGGCATCACCAAGGACGGTCATCTGACCGACAAGCCGCAGGTGATCCGCATCGAGCGGGCGGAATAGGATCGACCGCATCGCGATCGGGCCGCTTCCTGTTTTGATTTTACACGGCTCCTTGTCGACGATGCCGCCGGCCGTTCCCAGGCGCGATGACCGTTGGTCATACTTCTCTTTAATCGATTGATATTGCTGTGATTTCAAAAAATGACAGCGGCGGTCTTGCCGTTGTCATGGAGCTTTGCCAGAAGAAGCCCGCCTCTGGCGGGAGGCGGGAGCGATCCACGGAAGATGACCCATCGGTCTTCCACCACGGATTGTCCGAAGCAAACATCAACGAGGAATGCCCTTCATGAACATGGCCTCCGACATCGCTGCCGGCCTCGACCGGATCCTTACCATGGAAGTCGTGCGCGTCACCGAGCGGGCCGCCGTCGCGGCCGCCAGGCTGCGCGGGCGCGGCGATGAGAAGGCCGCCGACCAGGTGGCGGTCGACGCGATGCGCCAGGAGCTCAACCGGCTCGCCATCAAGGGCACCGTGGTGATCGGCGAGGGCGAGCGCGACGAGGCGCCGATGCTCTATATCGGCGAGGAAGTCGGCACCGGCAAAGGCCCGGCGGTCGACATCGCGCTCGATCCGCTGGAAGGCACCACGATCTGCGCCAAGAACCTGCCCAACGCGCTTGCGGTCATCGCCATCGCGGAAAAGGGCAGCCTGCTGTTCGCGCCCGACGTCTATATGGACAAGATCGCCATCGGCCCCGGCTATCCGGAAGACCTGATCGACATCGACGCCTCGCCGGCCGAGAACCTCGCCAATCTGGCCAAGGCCAAGGGCGTGGCCGTTTCCGACATCACCGCCTGCATCCTCGACCGGCCGCGTCACGCCAAGCTGATCGACGCCGTGCGCGCCACGGGCGCCGCGATCCGCCTGATCGGCGACGGCGATGTCGCGGGCGTCATCCACACCACCGACCCCGACGAGACCGGCATCGACATCTATCTCGGCACGGGCGGCGCGCCGGAAGGCGTGCTGGCGGCGGCGGCACTTCGCTGCACCGGCGGGCAGATGCAGGGCCGGCTGATCCTCGACACGCCGGAGAAGGTGGCGCGGGCTGAGAAGATGGGCATTTCCGACCCGAAGCGGGTCTATCGCGCGCAGGACATGGCGCGCGGCGACGTGTTGTTCGCGGCGACGGGCGTCACCGACGGCAATCTGCTCTACGGCGTGAAGTTCGGCCGCACCTTCATCACCACGCATACCATCGTGCTGCGCTCGTCCTCGCGCACGGTTCGCGAGATCAAGGCGCGCCACCAGGATCTGGAAAAGTTCTGATTTCGCCTCGCCTGGAGGCTTTTGCGGCGATTCGGGAAAACCCTTCCATGGTTTTCCCCGAATTGCTCACTTGCCCGCAATTGCTCCGTCCGTCGCATATTGATATCTGCCCAAAGATGATGGGCGGATGGCGCGTCGCATGACGGGCGAGAAACGGTTCTTCCTCGATGTCAGGCAGTCGGCGACCGGTGTTTCCTGGCAACACCGGCTGACCGAGCGGCAGGACATGGCCGCCTTGGCCATCGCGCAGGGCCACGGCGTGCCCGATATCGTGGCGCGGGTGCTTGCCGGGCGCGGCGTCAGCGCGGAGCAGGCCGAGCGCTTCCTCGATCCGACCATTCGCGAGCTTTTGCCGAATCCGGCATCGCTGACCGATATGGAGAAAGCGGCGGCAAGGCTCGCCGATGCGATCATCACGCGCGAGAAAGTGGCGATCTTCGGCGATTACGATGTCGACGGCGCGGCTTCGTCGGCGCTCATCAAGCGCTTTCTCACGCATTTTTCGGTGCCGTCGGAAATCTACATCCCGGACCGTATCTTCGAAGGCTACGGACCCAATCCGGAAGCGATGCGCGAGCTGATCTCGCGTGGCGCGAAGCTGATCGTCACCGTCGACTGCGGGACCAACAGCGCGACCTCGATCGACGCGGCCAGGGAGGCGGGCGCCGACGTCGTCGTGCTCGACCATCACCAGGTTGGCGGCCCGCTGCCGGCGGCGGACGCCGTGGTCAATCCCAATCGCGAGGACGACCTGTCGGGGCAGGGGCATCTGTGCGCCGCCGGCGTCGTGTTCCTGTGCCTGGTGCAAACGGCAAAGCTGCTGCGCGAAAGGCTGCCGGATGCCGCGCCGATCGACCTGCTTTCGCTGCTCGACCTCGTCGCGCTGGCCACGGTCTGCGACGTGGTGCCGCTCACCGGGGTCAACCGCGCTTTCGTGGTCAAGGGGCTGCAGGTGGCGCGCCAGCAGAAGAATGAGGGGCTGGCGGCGCTGGCGCGGGTCTCGCGCATCGGCGAGCCGATCAACACCTTCCATCTCTCCTTCCTGATCGGGCCACGCATCAATGCCGGCGGCCGCATCGGCGATGCGGCGCTCGGCAGCCGGCTTCTGGCCACCGACGATCCTGTCGAGGGGAGCAGGAGATGCTGGCGCAGGCGCGCGCCGAGGCCGATGCCGAGCTCGCCGGCGGCAATGGCCCGGCCGTCATCGTCACCGCCAGCAACAACTGGCATCCAGGCATCGTCGGGCTGATCGCCTCGCGGCTCAAGGACTATGCGCGCCGGCCGGCCTTCGCCATCGCCTTCAACTCGACCGGGATCGGCACGGGTTCAGGCCGCTCGGTGACCGGCTTCGATCTCGGGCGGCTGGTCCGGGAGGCGGCGGATGCCGGGCTGATCGTCAAGGGCGGCGGCCACGCGATGGCCGCCGGCATCACCGTCGAGCGTGCCAAGCTCGGCGAATTGCGCGCCTTTTTCGAGGAACGCGCCGCGGCCGACGTCTTCCGGCTGCAGAGCGAGGAAAGCCTGGCCATCGATGGCGCCCTGGCCGCGGAGGGCGCCACCATTTCGCTGCTCGATGCATTGGAGAAAGCCGGACCGTTCGGCGCCGGCCACATCGCCCCGGTGTTCGTGCTGCCGCGCCACCGGCTGACCGACGCGCGCGCGGTCGGAACCAATCACATCCGCGTGGACCTGCAATCGCAAAGCGGCGGCAACATCCAGGCGATCGCCTTCCGCGCGGTCGACACCGCGCTCGGCGAATTCCTGTTCCGGAACAGGGGCAAGACCGTGCACGTCGCCGGTTCGCTGTCGGGCAATTACTGGAACGGCAACCGCACGGTGCAGTTTCGCATCAGCGATGCGGCGCTGGCGTAAGGTGTGCTGATATTCAGGTGAGGCCGGCCTGCAAATGGCGGCTTCCTGCGCTTCCGGTGCTCACGTACTTCAGTACGCTCCGCTCCGGCCTTCGCCGGCCGTAGCCCTCATAAGTGTCTCCGCTCTATGAAGGCT
>JAFKFE010000692.1 GCA_017308345.1 Alphaproteobacteria bacterium
GATCGGCATCGCGCCCGAGCGCAGCTATGCCGATTATCGTGCCATGGCGAAGGCCGAGGCGGCACGGCCGGGCGGCATCGAGGCGGTGGTCATCGTCACGCCCAACCATCTGCATGCGCCGATCGCCACCGCTTTCCTCGAAGCCGGCATCGACGTGATCTGCGACAAGCCGCTGTCGACGACGCTTGAGGAGGCGCAAGCGCTGGTGGCGCTGACGAAAGCCAAGCAGCGCCGGTTCGTCGTCACGCTGAACAACACCGGCTACGCCATGGTCCGCCAGGCGCGCGAAATGGTGGCGGCGGGCGAGCTCGGCCGCATCGTGTCGGTGCATGGCGCCTATATCCAGGATTGGCTGACCAAGCCGATCGACGCCGAGGGCCAGAAGCAGGCTGAATGGCGCACCGATCCGGCGCGCGCCGGCCAATCGGCGGTGCTCGCCGATATCGGCGTGCATGCCTTCAACCTGGCGAGCTTCATTTCCGGCTTCGAGGCGGAGGCCGTTTCCGCCGACCTCTTCACCGCCGTGCCAGGACGGCGGCTCGACGACAACGCGCATGTGCTGATGCGCTGGACGGGTGGGGCGCGCGGCACGATCCTCGCCAGCCAGACTTCGCCCGGCCATTACAACGACCTCTCGGTGCGCATCTATGGCGAGAAGGCCGGGCTCGAATGGTCTGGATCGCGGCCGGAGGAATTGCGCTTCTCGCCCTATGGCGAGGAGACCCGCACGCTGGTGCGCGGCGGCCATGGCTCGACGGCGGAAGCCCGGCGCGTCTCGCGCATGCCTGCCGCGCATCCCGAGGGCTACATCGAGGCCTTCGCCAATTTCTACCGCGACGCCGCCGACATCATCCGCGCGCATCGCGCGGGTGGGGCGGTCGATGCCGCGCGCGCGGCGCAGGTGCCCGATGTGGTCGATGGCGCGCGCGGCGTGAAATTCGTGGCGGCGGCGGTGGAGTCGAACGCAGGGGGTGGAGCGTGGACGGCGGCGAGGTTGGGGGTGAGGGGCTGATCATCAGGCGACTAACAAGTGCCTTTGGCACGCATCCAAAAGTGTCTTTAGGGTCGTCGTGAATGGCTCCAACAAGGATCGCTTCGCGCGATATCGGCAAATAACGATCAAATGATTCTCCACGCCTGTTCCGGCTCTTGCCGGCGGCGGTCGGCGCCTTAGTTCCCATGGCGGGCGGGTGGCCATCTGCCGACATAGGAGGCGGCCGTGAAGCATCAAACCCTTGACCAAATCAACGCCGTTGCCGACGTTCAAGCCGAAGCACCGGCTCTCATCCCCAATCGGGGCCAGCGCCTCGAGCGCTGGGCGCAACTTCTGGAAGAAAGCCCGAGCCGCCGGCTTACGGCGTTGGCGGGCACCGAATACGTCTCACCCGACATGCGCGCAAGGATGCGCGCCGACGGATCGGCGATCACCGTCGCTTTCGAGGATCCGATCTTTCGCGCGCAAGGCCTGCAGGACGACACTTACGGCGAAGCCAAGCGTTTCTTCGAAATGAGCGACTGGCAACTGCATGAGGTCGTCTGCCACTGCCATGTCGGCGCCAACATGCCGGCACGCTGGGCGGCGTCGCGCGTGCGCGCGGCGGTCTCTCCAGGCGCTGGCATCCTTGCCTGGTTGAGAGCGGTGTTCATGCATTAGGGCGGTTCGCCGTTTCATGGAAACGGCAATCCGCTCTGCCTCTTCGCTTGACGCAATTCCGGTTTGTTCGACCCAATGCCGGAGGCAAGACTGTTGCGCATCTGGAATTGCCCTGGCGATGGCCGCGATGCACGCAATCGCGCCAGTTCAAGACGTCAATGGGAGCGACGGAGACATGAGCGGATACCCTGCGCTCCCAAGCAACGTCATGAGTTCGTGAAACGATCGAGGACGTTGCGGGTGATCTGCTCGGTGAAGCGGTCACCGCGCTTGAGACCCATAACCCACTCGCAGGTCGCGGCCGTCAGCACTTCGCCCTTGCCGCGCGCCATGTGCACCACCATCCCGGCCCCATATTTGTAGCGGGCGAGCCCTTCCGGCGTGACTTCGCCTGTAACGCATTTCACCAGGCCCTCATGGTCGCTGCTGCGGACATAGTAGCGGAAGCCCTCGCCGTTCGGCTCGTCCTCGGCAAGCACCGCCGGCGCCATGGCGAGGATTTCGATCGTCTCCGGCTGACCTTCGACCGGGACCGGGTAGGGCAAGCCATGCCTGAATGTGTAATCGAGACCGTCGACCTCGTAGGCGAAGATGCGCTCCTTGTCGCCGAAGATGTCGGCATAGTGCAGCCCCGTGCGGGCAAACACCCAATGCTCCGGCCGGTAGACGGTGAAGCCTTTCTGGCCGTGCGGCGCGAAGCCGCCCCAGGACGCGTAGAGCCCATGCAATCCGTTGACGCCGACCGTCGAGGCGCCCGGCCAGGCGACGTCCTTGTCTTCCCAGGCGGTCGACAGCAGATGCGCCTTTTCGGTGCCGGCGACAGGGTCGGCGTTGATGGCGTTGAACTTGTGGCAGATCTGGCGCTTGCCGTCGTCCTCCAGGCGGATCTGCCAGAGGAAGTTGGCGCCGAAGCGCGCAAGCCTGCCGCCGCGCTCGACATAGGCTTCGATCGCCAGCCGCATCTCGCGGGTCCAGTATTCGTCGTGGCCGACAATGGTCACGCAGGGATAGGCGTCGAGCAGCTCCGGCCTGTAGTGCAGGTCGGTCTGCGTGATCATGTCGAGCTCGTAGCCTTCCTTCTCCGCCCACAGCACGAAGTGGCGGTCGAACTGCGCCCAGCCGGCGGCGGCGTAATATTGGCCGAAGCCGTTGGCATAGGCCCATTCCTTCATCGGGTAGCGCGGCGCGTCGCCGAATTCCGGCAGCGGATCGGCGCAGATGCGCGGCGCCCCGGGCGGCAGCCAGACCACGCCCCGGGTCCATGGGCGCTCAAGCGAGAGCACGGGGGAGGGCTGGTCCTTGCCCGGACCGACGACGCCGAAATAGTGGTTGGCGCCGCCGAAATCATTGTAGGCGGTCCAGGTGCCTGTCGGCAGGATCATCAGGATCTTCGCGCGTCGCGTCGCCGCCGTCGGACGCACGACGAAGAAAT
Source organism: Alphaproteobacteria bacterium (assembly GCA_017308345.1). GTDB lineage: Bacteria > Pseudomonadota > Alphaproteobacteria > Rhizobiales > Rhizobiaceae > Mesorhizobium. The sequence goes on from JAFKFE010000692.1 coordinate 3,087, forward strand.
GGTGCTGGACGAACTTGCCGCCATTGGCGCGGGCGCAGGTCGAGACGATGCGGTAGAAGCCCGAGCGCAGATCGGCCGGCAGGCGCCAGCGGTGGCTGACGGGCCAGCCGCAGCCGGCGCTGTAGGCATCCGCCGGCGTCGGCGCGAAGACGCCGGCGATGTCCTCGACCTTGTGAATGGTCTCCGGCCGATAGCCGTCGCGGTAGATCTCCAGCGTCCAATGCTGAGCGGTGGTCGAGGAATGGAAGACCACCTCGTCGCCGGGGTCATAGGACATGGCGTCCGTGTAGGTATAGACCTCGGGCAGGGCAGGGTCGCCGCGCGGCGCCTCGTACCAGGGATTCGAGTGCCAATGCTCGTC
>JAFKFE010000693.1 GCA_017308345.1 Alphaproteobacteria bacterium
CGTCCAGGACGGCGACATCATGCTGTTCAAGTTCAACACCTGACGGCGCGGCTGGTCGCGGAAAGACGGCGCCGGCCGCCGCGTACTCAGCCGGACAGCGCCCGGCTCGTCGCATGGCTGCGCAAAGACGCAGCCTGTCCCCAGGCCTCGACCGAGGCTCGGTCGGGGTGAATGAATACTGCCTGGGGCGCGAACCGCTGCCATGCATAATGATGTCTCGGCGCAACCGAGGTCAGCAGAGGCTTGCCGAGCCTGACGGCAATCTCGAACGCCTCGAACAGGCCGCTGCCCACCGCTTCGACTTTGCCGAATTTGCTCAACACCACGACGTCGCTCGTCGCGATCCGGTCGACGACGCTGGCGCAGGCATCGACCAAGCCAAGTTCGTCGAGATGGCATGACGTGTGTGCCGGCGGCTCGTCGAGATACATTGCGAAAACATTGCCGGTTTCCAGATTCCGCAAAAGGCCCGAGTTGCAGGAGCGCCCCGTCAGGCCGTGCGCCTCTTCGACCAGACCACACACTTTCACGCCCGCCCCGCGCCAGTCCGAAACAGCCTCGGCCAGGAGTTTCTGGATCACCGCGCTCTCCGCGCCGACGATTGCCGCGACAAGGTTCCCAGTCATGTGACTTACCTCTGCTATTCGATGCGCTCCGCTGGAAATGGCATGACGCACGATCAGGCCGATTTTGCGCAATCACTCAAAATCTTGAAAGTGTTTAATTCGGGGTGCCGAAGCGCCGTAGGCCGCGTAGTTCAGCGCCGAAAGGGCCGCCTTGACCTTGTCATATGGCGGGTCTAATCGGCGCCTTGTTGCGGGTCGTCTTTCAAGCGACGCCGCCCAGGCAATCCAAGTCGCGCGCTTCGGCCCGGAGCGCACCCAGCAAGGGAGACCCGGCGATGATCAAGGCCTTCGTCGTGGACAATGATCGCCTGCGCGTCACCGACGACCTCGCCGCCGATGGCGACAGGGTCGTCTGGGCCGATCTCTTCAACCCGACCAAGGAGGAAGAGGCGCGCATCGAGAGCTGGCTGGGCATCGCCGTGCCGACCCGCGAGGAGATGGAGGAGATCGAGATTTCGAGCCGCCTCTATATCGAGGACGGCGGCTACTTCATGACCGCCGTGCTGCCGGCGCAGACCGAGGTCGACGACCCGCTGATGTCACCGGTGACCTTCGCGCTGGCAGGCAAAAGGCTGATCACGATCCGCTACCACGAACCCAAGGCCTTCAAGACCTTCCCGATGCGCGCCGAAAAAGTGGCAACCGGCTGCACCAGCGGCGACACCATCCTGATCGGTCTTCTGGAAGCGATCGTCGATCGCCTGGCCGACATCCTCGAGCGCGCCGGCCGCGATGTGGAGGCGATCTCGCGCGACATCTTCGAGGCGCGCTCCACCAAGGCCTCGAAGCGCAACCGCGACTTCCAGGAGCTTCTGAAAGGCATCGGCCGCAAGGAGGACCTCGCTTCCTCGGTCCGCGACAGCCTGATATCGCTGCAGCGCCTTGCCGGCTTCCTCGCCCATGTCTCGGCCCAGACCAAGATGAGCAAGGATGTGCGCGCCCGCATCAAGACCTTGTCGCGCGACGTGCTGTCGCTCGCCGACCATGCGACTTTCCTGTCTCAGAAGATCTCCTTCCTGCTCGACGCCACGCTCGGCATGATCTCGATCGAGCAGAACGCCATCATCAAGATCTTCTCGGTCGCCGCCGTCATCTTCCTGCCGCCGACGCTGGTTGCCTCGATCTACGGCATGAATTTCGACATCATCCCCGAGTTGAAATGGGAGTTCGGCTACCCCTTCGCCATCGGCCTGATGGTGGTCTCGGCGATCCTGCCCTTCTGGTATTTCCGCCGCCGGGGCTGGCTCTGATCGCATTGCCGGCCGGCCGGCAACCCGGCTGGCTCACCAGAAAGGACTTGACCAAATTGCCTTGTGCCTGCATCCGGGTTGCCCGATCCCTTCGGGATTGCGCACTTCAACCGGATTGCAAACGATGACCGCAAAGACATGGGCCTTTGAGGATTTCGTCGAGGGCGCCTCGCTCGACCTCGGCAGCAAGAGCGTGACCGCTGCCGAGATCATCGAATTCGCCAGCGAGTTCGACGCCCAGCCCATGCATCTCGACGAGGAAGCCGGCAAGGCGAGCATCCTGGGCGGACTTTCGGCTTCGGGCTGGCATACCTGCGCGATGTTCATGCGCATGCTGTGCGACGCCTTCCTGCTCGATTCGACCTCGCAAGGATCGCCAGGGATCGATCACGTCAAATGGAAGAAGCCGGTTCTGGCCGGTGACCGGCTGACCGGCACTGTCACGGTACTGTCCAAGCGCCAATCCAAATCCCGGCCTCGGCTCGGCCTCGTCAGCATGCGTAGCGAGTTGTTCAACCAGCGCGGCGAGTGCGTCTTCGAGCTCGAGAACACCGGCATGTTTCTCGCGCGCGATGCCGCGGAGAGCCTGTCATGACTTTGGACGAATTCTTCCTCATCGGCGAAACCGTCACGCTGGGTTCCCACAAGTTCGGCGCGGAAGAGATCAAGGCGTTCGCCCGCAAATATGATCCGCAGGTCTTCCATGTCGACGAGGAGGCGGCGAAGAAGAGCGTGCTTGGCGGCCTCTGCGCCTCGGGCTGGCACACCGCCGCCACCTGGATGAAATACAACCTCGAAAAGCGCATGGAGACCGAGGGCGTGCGCTGGACAGGCCCCGGCCCTCAGCCCGAATTCGGCCCCTCGCCTGGGTTCCGCAATCTCAAATGGCTGAAGCCGGTCTATGCCGGCGAGACGGTGACCTTCACGCGCACCGCGCTTGCCCACCGCCCGCTCGCCGGACGTCCGGGCTGGAATCTGCTCACGCTGCGCTCGGAAGGTTTTGATTCGACCGGCGACAAGGTCATCGAGTTCGACAGCGCCGTGCTGGTGAAAGTGGAGTAGTGGGTAGTCAGTAGTGTGGTCGCCATGCCTCCGATCCTCACTATTCACTACTGACTATTCACTACTGACTATTCACTACTGACTACTGACTACTGACTACTGACTACGCACCGTTCACAACAACTAATGCCCCTCATATCCGACCAGCGTCCTGACCGGCACGCCGAGCGCTTCCAGTTTCTTGCGGCCGCCGAGGTCCGGCAGGTCGATGACGAAGCAGGCGGCGACGATATCGGCGCCGATCTGCCTGAGCAGCCTTACCGCGGCTTCCGCCGTGCCGCCGGTGGCGATCAGGTCGTCGACCACGATCACCTTCTCGCCTGGCGAGACGCCGTCCTTGTGCATCTCCATCTCGTCCAGGCCGTATTCGAGGCTGTATGCCACCCGCACCGTCTCATAAGGCAGCTTGCCTTTCTTGCGGATCGGCACGAAGCCGGCCGAAAGCTGGTGCGCTACCGCGCCGCCCAGGATGAAGCCGCGTGCCTCGATGCCGGCGATCTTGTCGATC
>JAFKFE010000694.1 GCA_017308345.1 Alphaproteobacteria bacterium
TTCGCCCGGACGGCTGGAAAACCTGAAAGAGCTGATCCGCTCCATGGAGGAGTATGAATCGCTCCGCGCCTTCCTCGAGCATGTCGCGCTGGTGATGGAGGCCGAGCAGGGCGAGCAGCTCGATGCCGTCTCGATCATGACGCTGCATTCGGCCAAGGGCCTCGAATTCGAGACCGTCTTCCTGCCCGGCTGGGAGGAAGGCCTGTTCCCGCATCAGCGCGCGCTGGACGAAGGCGGCCGCTCCGGCCTGGAGGAAGAGCGCCGGCTTGCCTATGTCGGCCTGACGCGGGCGAAAAAGAACCTGCACATCTGGTTCGTCTCCAACCGACAGATTCATGGGCTATGGCAATCGACCATCCCGTCGCGCTTCGTCGATGAACTGCCGGAAACCCATATCGATATCGCCGAGGGTGGCAATTCCTATGGCGGCTACGGCAACCCGTACGGCGGTGGTTCCTTCGCCTCAGGTCGCGGCGGCGGCCGGCAGAACCCTTATGGCGCCTCGCGCTTCGACAATATCGGCGCCAAGGACCAGGGCAGCTTCTCCAACACCTATGCGACGCCCGGCTGGCAGCGCGCGCAGGCCAACCGCACCGAGGCGACCGACCGCAACTGGGGCACCCGCTCCGGCCATCAGGTCGAACGCATCGGCTATGGCGAGACCGACTCCGGCTACGGCGCCGGCCGCACCAGCGTCAAGGGCCGCACCATCGACGGTGAGTTGGTCGCCAAATCCGTCGCCGACACGCCGTCCGCCTTCGCTGTCGGCGACCGCGTGTTCCACCAGAAATTCGGCAACGGCAACATCGCGGCCATAGATGGCAACAAGCTCACCATCGACTTCGACAAGGCCGGCCAGAAGCGGGTTCTGGACGGGTTTGTCGTCGGAGTCTGATCGCCCCGTCCATTAGCGGCAACTAACCAGCCCGGCCTGTCACGCAACCATCACGTTGACGTCCTAGACCGCCATCCTTGGGGTTCTCACCAACCCCTCGAAGGCGGGGAGCCTCCACCTGCCCTTCAGCCATTCATGAACCGTCATTGAAGGGGATATCGTCCATGAAGAACCTGAGTCAATTCGGGGTTCGGCTACTCGCCGCAACGCTCGCCGCTTCCGCTATTTCGGTGCCCGTCGCGGCGCTCGCCGACGGCGTCGCCTACGTCAACAAGGGGCTGGTCGGCGTGGGCCGCATCCCGGCCAGCCAGAAGGACAAGTTCGGCGAGACTTTCGGTTCCGGTTCCGGCATGGCGATCGACCCGACGTCGTGGACGCGGGACGGCGCTGCCTACAAAGGCTCTCTCTGGCTGCTGCCGGATCGCGGCTACAATGTCGTCGGCACCACCGACTACCGCCCGCGCCTCAACACGATCTCGATCGAACTGACGCCGACCGCTCCTGGCGCCACGCCCGCCGCCGGTCAGGAACAGTCGGGCGTCAAGGCGACGCTCGCCGGGACCATGCTTTTGACCGACGACAAGGGCGCCGATACGACCGGTCTCGACCCGCTCGACGGAGTGCGCGAAGCGGCCGGCGAGATGCCGATCCTGCCGCAGGCCGACAACGGCAAGCTGGCGTTGGACGACGAAGCGATCGTTCGGTTGCCCGACGGCACCATGTTCATCTCCGACGAATACGGCCCCAACATCTACCGTTTCTCGGCTGAAGGCCGCCTGATGTCGGCGACGCAGCCGCCCGCGGCCCTGGTACCGATGCGCCACGGCAAGCCGAGCTTCGCTTCCGACAATCCGGGCCCCGGCGCCGCCGAGCCCGACCCGAAGGATCCGGAGACCGGCCGCCAGAACAACCAGGGCCTCGAAGGCATGTCGATGACGCCTGACGGCAAGTTCCTGATCGCCGTGCTGCAGTCGGCGCCCCGCCAGGATGGCGGCGATTCCGGCTCGACCCGCCAGAACACCCGCGCGCTGGTCTATGACGCCTCCGACCTCGCCCATTTGAAGCTGGCGCATGAATATGTCGTGCCGCTGCCGGTGTTCAAGGACGCCAAGGGCAAGACCAAGGTCGCCGCGCAGAGCGAGATCGTCGCGCTTTCCGACAAGAGCTTCCTGATGCTGGCGCGCGACTCGGGCAACGGTCAGGGTCTGAAGGGCGACGAGTCGCTCTATCGCAAGATCGAGATCGTCGACCTGTCCGCCGCGACCGATATCGCCAACGGCCCGTTCGACGCCGCCGACAAGCCGGTCGCGCCGAAGGGTGTGATCGACCCGTCGGTAACGCCTGCCAAGCTCACCGCCTTCATCGACATCAACGACAAGGGCGAGCTCGGCCGCTTCGGCCTGCACAACGGCGCCCCGAACGACAGGAACAACCTCTCGGAGAAGTGGGAGGCGATGTCGCTGGCTCCGGTGCTCGACCCGAAGTTGCCCGACGACTATTTCCTGTTCGTCGCCAACGACAATGACTTCCTCACCCAGGACGGCTTCCAGGTCGGCGCTTCGTACAAGGCCGAGGATGGCGCCGATGTCGACACCACCTTCCTGGTCTATCAGGTCACCCTGCCTGGCCTTTCTGGAAACACCACCCAGTAACAGGTTGCGCACGCTGCGGCTGCAGCGATGGGATGCATGAGCGTCCGGCCTGCGATAGCATCGCGGGCCTGATTCATTTTCGGTGCGTGCCATGGATGACAAGAAGACCGGCCGCCAGCGTGTCGGCGACCTGACCAGCGGCCCGATCCCGCGAACGCTGCTTTTGTTCGCGCTGCCGGTGCTGGGCTCCAACGTGCTGCAGTCGCTCAACGGATCGATCAATGCGGTCTGGGTCGGCCGTTTCCTCGGCGAGGCGGCGCTGACCGCCACATCCAACGCCAATCTCGTGCTGTTCCTCATCCTCGGCACCGTCTTCGGCGTCGGCATGGCGGCGACCATCCTGGTCGCGCAATCGGTCGGCGCCCGCGACCTGCCGAAGGCGCGGCGCATCGTCGGCACCAGCGCAACCTTCTTCTTCCTGGTCTCGGTGGTGTTCGCCGTCTGCGGCTGGATCTGGGTCGACGCCATCCTCACCGGGCTCGCCACGCCGGCGGACGCCTTGCCGCTGGCGCGCGCCTATCTGCGCATCATCTTCGTCGCCGTGCCGATGATGAACCTTCTGTCCTTCGTCATGACCGTGCTGCGCGGCGCCGGCGATTCACGAACGCCGTTTGTCTTCATGGCGCTGGCGGTCGTTCTCGACTTCGTTCTCAATTCGCTGCTGATCCGCGGCATCGGTCCCTTCCCCTTGCTCGGCATCGCCGGCTCGGCAACGTCGACGCTTGTGGGCCAGACCGTGAGCGTGATCGCCATCCTGATCGTGCTCTATGTCCGCAAGCATCCGCTCAGGCTCGCGGGCGCCGATCTCGCTTTGCTCAGGCCGGATCCGGAGCTGCTGCGTATCGTCGTCTTCAAGGGCGTTCCAATGGGCCTGCAGATGATCGTCATC
>JAFKFE010000695.1 GCA_017308345.1 Alphaproteobacteria bacterium
CCGGCTCCAGCCCGGCGCCGCCATAGACGGCGGCGGTGGAAGAGAAGATGAAATGCGGCACGCCCTCGCGCACGGCGGTTTCGATCAGCGTACGGGTCTTGCAGGTGTTGTTCTCATAGTAACCGAGCGGGTCGGAAACAGATTCCGGCACCACGATCGAGCCGGCGAAATGGATGATGGCGTCGACCTTGTTGTCGCGAATGATCCGGCCGACCAGGTCGCGGTCGGCGACATCGCCGACGACGAGCTTCGCTTCGGGGGCCACCGCCCATTCGAAACCGGTGGAAAGCCGGTCCAGCACCACAACGCTCTCGCCGGCGTCAAGCAGCTCCCAGACCATGTGGCTGCCGATATAGCCGGCACCGCCCGTCACCAAAACCGTCATCATCACCCTCGCTGATCAAGATTTATCGGAAACTGTCTCAACAGCCCCGCGCTGGAAACCCCGCCGCAAGCCAGTATGTTCGATGCATGTCGTCCTCCCAAAACCGCTGCGCATTTTTGGGCGACATGCATTACCCTGCCAATGTTAAGTCCGTAACAGTTCCTCCCGTCCGAGGCATCGTACTGAAACAAAACTGCTTCAAACAGCCGGGAATAGGCCACGATCCGGCATCGTTAGGAACAGGGCAAGGGCGTGGCATTTTGACCGGTTGGGTCCGGTGGACGCGGCATGGGGCAGTGACTATGATCCGCCGCAAAATTGGGAAGCCGACATGAATTACCAGCGGTTCTTCGAGGATGCGATCGACCAGCTGCACGCTGAGCGGCGCTACCGCGTCTTCGCCGACCTCGAGCGCATGGTTGGCAAGTTCCCGCGCGCCATCTGGCGTTCCAACGGCCGCGCCCAGGAAATCACCGTCTGGTGCTCCAACGACTATCTCGGCATGGGCCAGAACGAGGATGTCATCGCCGCCTTCCAGACCGCGGCCGGCAAGATGGGCTCGGGCGCCGGCGGCACCCGCAACATCTCCGGCACCTCCAACCCGCTGGTCGAGCTTGAGCAGGAGCTCGCCGACCTGCATGACAAGGAAGCAGGGCTCGTCTTCACCTCCGGCTTCGTCTCCAACGAGGCCTCGATCTCGACCATCGCCCGGCTGCTGCCCAACTGCCTGGTGCTCTCGGACGAGCTGAACCACGCCTCGATGATCGAGGGCGTGCGCCGCTCGGGCGCCGAAAAGAAGATCTTCCGCCACAACGACGTCGCGCATCTGGAGAGCCTCTTGCAGGCGGCCGGCCGCGAGCGCGCCAAGCTGATCGTGTTCGAAAGCGTCTATTCGATGGACGGCGACATCGCGCCGATCCGGCAGATCGTCGAGCTCGCCGAACGCTACAACGCCATGACCTATATCGACGAGGTGCATGCGGTGGGCATGTACGGGCCGCGCGGCGGCGGCATCACCGAGCGCGAGGGGCTGGCCGACCGCATCGACATCATCGAGGGGACGCTGGCCAAGGCGTTCGGGACACTCGGCGGCTACATCACCGGCACCAGCGCGGTGATCGACGCGGTGCGCTCCTACGCACCGGGCTTCATCTTCACCACCGCGCTGCCGCCGGCGATCGCGGCCGCCGCCACCGCCTCGATCCGTCACCTGAAGCGCTCGCAGGCCGAGCGCGACGCGCAGCAGCGCCAGGCGGCGCGCACCAAGCAGGTGCTTGCCGCGGCCGGACTGCCGGTGATGGAATCGGCCACCCACATCGTGCCGGTGCTGGTCGGCGATCCGGAGCTCTGCAAGATGGCGAGCGACCGGCTGCTCGGCGTGCACGGCATCTACATCCAGCCGATCAACTATCCGACGGTGCCGCGCGGCACCGAGCGGCTGCGCATCACGCCGACGCCGTTCCATTCGGACGCGCTGATCGCCGAGCTGCAGGACGCGCTGGTCGAGACCTGGGACGCGCTCGGCATCCCCTATGCCGGCTCCGGCCGACCCGCCGTCGCCAAGACAGACCGGATCATTCCGCTCCTGGTGCCGAAGTCAGGCGGCTGAAGCCGTTTGAAACTCTAGTCCGGCGGCCATCCGCCGCGGCTTTCTGCGCTTCTACAGCGCCGCGCGTCCATTCCGGACGCGCAAAGGACGCTGCAGCAATCTCAATTTGGCGCATGATCCTTTCCGAAGACCGAATTCGATCTTCGGGGTCATGCGCGTGCTCACGGACCTGAATGTCCGCTGCGCTCCGGTTCTGGAACCCGCACCGGCTGACTCACCGGAGCGAGTTTCAAACGGCTTCAGCGCTGTTCAAACAGTTTTCATCCATTTCGCCAGACGATGCGCCGCTTCCTCGAGCTGATCGAGGCGGCGGTGGAAGCATAGTCTGAGGAAGGCTTCGCCGCCGGGGCCGAAGGCGGTGCCGGGTGCCAGGCCGACATTGGCGTTGTCGACGATGTCGAAGGCGGCGGCCCTGGAATCGGTGATGCCGTCGACCCTGAAGAACAGATAGAAGGCGCCCTGCGGCACGGTGAACCGCGCCTTGCCGGTTTCGCCAAGGATGCCGCAGACGAGATCGCGCGCGGCCCGTGCCCGCTCCACCTGTTCGGCGATGAAGCCATCGCCCTCATCGAGGGCGGCGACCGCGCCGCGCTGCATGAACTGGGCGACGCCCGAGGTCGAGTACTGGATCAGGTTTTCGAACACCTGCTGCAAGGACGGATGGGTCTTGATCCAGCCGACGCGCCAGCCGGTCATCGCCCAGTTCTTGGAAAAGCTGTTGACGAAGAGGATGCGGTCCTCCGGCGTTGCAACGTCGAGGAAAGAGGGCGCGCGGCCATGGCCATAGTGGAACAGCGAATAGATCTCGTCGGCTATGATCCAAAGGCCCTTTGCGCGGGCAAGATCGAGGATCGCCTGGAGCGTCTCCTTATCGGCGGTCCAGCCGGTCGGGTTGGACGGCGTGTTGATGAACAACAGCTTCGTGCGCGGCGTGATCGCGGAGGCGATCTTGTCGACGTCGCAGGACCAGCCATTGCCTGACTGGTCGAGCGTGACCGGCACGGGCACGGCGCCCGCCACGCCGGCGGCCGCGGCGAAATTCGGCCAGGCCGGCGAGAGGTAGATCACCTCGTCGCCGCTGCCGGCGATGGCATCGATGGCCAGTTGGATGGCGTGCATACCGGATGCGGTGACGATGAATTCTTCCTCGGCGAAGGTCTTGCCGAAATGCCTGGCATAGTAGCGGGCGAGCGCCTGCCTGAGCGGGGGAATGCCCTTCTGCCAGGTGTAGAAGGTCTCGCCATCGGCCAATCCCTTGGCGGCGGCATCGCTGATGAAGGAGGGCGTCGGCAGATCGCCCTCTCCAGCCCAGAGCGGGATCAGCCCTTCGCGCAGGCGGCCGTGGTTGATGACGGCGACAATGCCGCTTTCGGGTGCGGCACGCGCCTCGGCGCGCAGGGTCTCGATGATGGTCATGGCAAATCCGTTCTTATCCCG
>JAFKFE010000696.1 GCA_017308345.1 Alphaproteobacteria bacterium
CGGAAACGCGGCCGTTCCTGGTGTGGACCCTGGTGACCTTGACGTTCTCGATGATCGTAGCGCCCCGCTGGCGCGCGCCCTTGGCCAGGGCCATGGCGATGTTGGCCGGGTCGCATTGGCCGTCGAGCGGCAGATGCACGGCGCCGACCACGTCGGACACGTTGAGATGCGGGTACATCTCCTTGACCTCGCTCGGCGAAATCTCGCGCACGTCGACATCAAATGCGCGGGCCAGGGATGCCTGCCGGTAGATCTCGTGCTTGCGCTCTTCGGTCAGCGCCACGGTGATCGAGCCGACCTGGCGCATGCCGGTCCCGACATCGGTCTCGGCTTCCAGCTTGACGTAGAGGTCGGCCGAGTATTTCGCCAGCCGCGTCATGTTCTGCGAGCCGCGCAGCTGGCCGATGAGGCCGGCCGCGTGCCAGGTCGTGCCGCAGGTGAGCTGCTTGCGCTCGAGAAGAACGATGTCGGTCCAGCCGAGCTTGGCCAGATGGTAGGCGACGGAGCAGCCGGAGACGCCGCCGCCGATGATCACGGCCCTTGCCCTGTTAGGAATGGCTTTGGTCGGGACTGTCTTGGTCATGCGGCCTCTCGGCGATAGTTGGAAGCGAAGCGGCGCAAACGAAGTGCCGCTTCCTCGAGGATGGGTTCGGGTTGGCAGAGGCTGATGCGGATGTGGCCGGCGGCGGCCTCGCCGAAGCTCGATCCGGGCATGACGCCGACCTTTTCCTTGTCGAGCAGCGCCCATGCGAATTTCTCGTCGTCGGGCTCGACGGACGAGACGTCGAGCATGACATACATGCCGCCCTCCGAGCCGCGAACGGTGACTTCGTTGACGCCGCGCAGGGCATCGAGGAAGACGGTCCGGCGTGCCGCGTAGCGCTCGGCGATTTCCTTCACGCCGTAGTGGTTCTCCAGAGCCTCGGCGCAGGCGATGGAGATGAAGGCCGGCAGGCCATAGGTCGTCACCAGGTTCAGGTCGGCGAGCAACCTGATCATCTCTTTGGGCCCGGTAAGCCAGCCCATGCGCCAGCCGGTCATGCCATGGCTCTTCGACATCGAATTGATGACCAGCGTGCGCTCGGCCATGCCGGGCAGCGAACGTGGCGAGATGTGTTCGCCGCCGCCGAGCGTCCAGTAGACTTCGTCGGACAAGAGCCAGAGATCGCGCTCCCTGCAGATTTCGGCCAGCTGTTCGAGACGTTCGCGCGAATAGACCGCGCCGGTCGGGTTGTTCGGCGTGTTGATCAGGATAGCGCGGGTGTTGGGCTTCAGTGCCGCGCGGATCATGTCCGCGCGGGGTTGAAACCCATCTTCGGCCGGCGTCTCGACCACCGTGAAGCTGGCGCCGGCGGCGCCGAAGGTGTTCGGATAGGTGGCGTAATAAGGCGCGACGACGATGGCGTGATCACCCGGGTCGAGCACACCTTGCACCGCAGCATAGAGTCCCGCCTGGCCTCCCTGCGTGGCAATGACGTCGTCAGGCTCAGTCAGGATGCCCGTGCAGGCGGTCGAGGCGTCCGCCATGGCCTTGCGCAGGCGCGGCAGGCCGGGGAGAGGGGTGTAATGGTGATTGCTGCCGCGGACGGCGTCGACGCAGGCCTCGATCGTTGCCGAAGGCGTGTCGAAGTCATGGTCGCCGACCGACAGCATGATTATGTCCTCGCCAGCCTGCTTGCGAGCCCAGGCAGCCGAATGAACCTCCCAGCCATCCTTGCCCGAAGGCACGATGCCGGTGATGCGCGAAGACGGCTTGGGCATCCTAGAACCTTTCCCGACCATATCGGCCGCATTCCGACGGGTCATTTTGCGCCAATTCCGGCGCAAAGCCCCTTGTGCGTACCGCCGGTACGCCCTGCGGTTCTTCGCTTGATCTTGTCACAAAATTCCTCCGTCGGAATGGACCGCTATGATCGGCAAAGGTTCTAAGCCCTCAACCTCTCATTCTTTGGATCCCATAGCGGCTCGTCGTTCTGGACGACGGCCTTGAAGCGATCGCCAAAGATCTCGACTTCGATGGCTGTCCCCGGCTGCGTGAGATCGGCGCGCAGCATGCCCAACGCGATCGACTTGCCGACGCGGTGGCCCCAGCCGCCCGACGTCGTCTCGCCGACGATGCTGCCGTCGTGCCAGAGCGTCGACATATAGGGCGCGTCGCAGTCGCCTGGATTCTCGATGACCAGCGTGACGAAGCGCTTCTTCACGCCTTGCTGCTTTTCATTGAGCAAAGCCGCCTTGCCGCGGAAGTCGGGCTTGTCCCATCTGACGAAGCGCTCCAGCCCGCCCTGCAGGATCGAATAGTCGGTCGACAGGTCGCCCTTCCAGGTGCGGTAGCCTTTTTCCAGCCGCAGCGAATCCAGCGCATACATGCCGAAGGGTTTCAGGCCATGTTTCTGGCCGGCGGCCCAGACGGCGTCGAAGACCGCCAGAGTATCGGCGATCTTGGTGTGGATCTCCCAGCCGAGCTCGCCGGCGAAGGAGACGCGCACCAGCTTCGCCCAGCGCCCGGCGATCGTCGTTTCCTGATGTGTCAGCCAGGGCAGCGTCAGATCGGCGTCGCAGACTTCGGCCAGGATTTTTCGCGAGTTCGGGCCGGCGAGGATCTGGGTCGAGTATTCCTCGGTGCGGTCGGTGAGCGTGAAGGCCGCATCGGCGGGCATGCGCGACTTCAGCCATTCGAAGTCGTGCCATTGCGCCACCGCCGCAGTGATCAGCGTCATCTGGTCCTCGCCATGGCGCACCACCGACATTTCGGTGACGATGCGACCCTTGTCGTCCGAGAAATAGACGAGGCCGATGCGGCCGGGCTTCGGCACAAGGCCGGTGACCTGCAAGGACAGCCAGTCGGCCGCGCCAGGGCCTTCGAGGTTGAAACGCGAGAAGCCGGGCAGGTCGAGGATGCCGGCGGCGTCACGCACGGCAAGGCATTCCTCGCGCACGCGCCGCTGCCAGGGGCCGTCGCGGCGGAAGGTAAGCGTCGCTTGCTCGGACGTATCGTCGCCCGGTCCGGCATACCAGGTGGCGCGTTCCCAGCCATTATAGGCGTCGAACTGGCCGCCCAACGCCTTGATGCGATCGTGCAGCGGCGACAGCTTGCGGCTACGCCCCTCCGGCCAGGCATGGCGCGGGAACTGGATGGCGTATTCGTTGCCGTAGATCTCCAGGCCCTTGGCTACGCAAAAGTCGGGCGCCGAGGCAAAGCTGGTGAAACGGCGCGGATCGCAGGACCACATGTCCCATTCGGTCTGGCCCTCCGTCACCCATTCGGCCAGCACCTTGCCGGCGCCGCCGCCTTGCGCGATGCCGGCAAGGTGCTGGCCGAATGGGTGACGGAGGGCCAGACCGAATGGGACATGTGGTCCTGCGATCCGCGCCGTTTCACCAGCTTTGCCTCGGCGCCCGACTTTTGCGTAGCCAAGGGCCT
>JAFKFE010000697.1 GCA_017308345.1 Alphaproteobacteria bacterium
CATTGCGGGCTCTTCGCATGAATGGTTTCGGGGAGCAAGGCGCGTGACAGCCGATCTCCCCCAGGAGGGTCCCAGGAGGAGCTCAGCAGTTCCTCCCTTGCACCCATCCTCCATCTCCATCATCTATTCCCCAACAAAAAAGTCACGACGGGATATCACGTGACCATACCCAACATGATCACGATCATGCGGCTGCTGCTGGTGCCCGCCGTGGTGCTGGCGATGCTCGACGCCCGCTGGGAATGGGCCTTCGCCGGGTTCCTCGTCGCCGGCATTTCCGACGGCATCGACGGCTTCATCGCGCGCCGCTGGAACCAGACGTCCCGGCTCGGCGCCTATCTCGACCCGATCGCCGACAAGCTCCTGCTGGTCTCGGTCTTCGTCGTCATGGGCATTGCCGGCGAATTGCCGCTCTGGGTGAAGCCGCTCCTTGTGTCGAAGGCCAACACGGTCGCGCAGATCGTGCTGGCGGCGCTCGTGCTGGGCGAACTGGCTTTCTCCGTGCATCCGGACCCGTTGCGGACCGGGCTCATATTGCTGACCGGGGTCTTGACCGTGGCTTCGGCCGCGGCCTATCTCGTGGCTTGGCTAAGACATATGAGCGGCTATGGCGAAGGCTCCACACCGGGCGACTGACAGCGAAGCCGCGGACGTTGCGGCAGGCGTGGCGCTGCGTCGCCAGATATTCTTCTGGCTGGGCTCGGCGATCGTGCTCGCGCTCTTCCTCTATGTCTTTTCGGGCATCCTGCTGCCCTTCGTCGCCGGCATGGCGCTCGCCTATTTTCTCGATCCGGTCGCCGATCGGCTGCAGCGGCTCGGCCTCTCGCGCCTGATGGCGACCGTGGTGATCCTGATTGCCTTCATCGTCGTCGTGGTGCTGGCTTTCGTCATCCTGGTGCCGGTGCTGGCCACCCAGATGGCCGATTTCGCCCGCAAGCTGCCGGAATACCTCACCCGGCTGCAATCGCTGATCACCAGCTTCGATCCGAGATGGCTGGAGCAGCGCTTCGGCGTCAACGCCGCCGGCCTGCGCGACGGGCTGAACTCGCTGCTGACCACCGGCTTCGGCCTGCTCACCACCGTCTTCACCTCGATCTGGAGCTCCGGCGTGGCGCTGGTCTCGGTGGTCAGCCTTTTCGTCGTCACCCCGGTCGTCGCCTTCTACATGCTGCTCGACTGGGACCGAATGGTCGCCGTCGTCGACAGCTGGGTGCCGCGCGACTATGTCGAGACGGTGCGCGCGCTTGCCCGCGACATCAACACCGCCACCGCCGGTTTCGTGCGCGGGCAGGGCACGCTCTGCCTTGTCCTCGGCATCATGTATGCCACCGGCCTGTCTTTCACGGGGCTCAACTTCGCCATCCTGATCGGCTTCTTCGCGGGGCTGATCTCCTTCATTCCCTATGTCGGTTCGCTGACCGGGCTGGTGCTGGCCGTGGGCGTCGCCTTCGTCCAGTTCTGGCCGGACTGGACCATGGTGGTGCTCGTCGCCTTCGTGTTCTTCGTCGGGCAGTTCATCGAAGGCAACATCCTGCAGCCGAGGCTGGTCGGAAAGAGCGTCGGCCTGCATCCGGTGTGGCTGATGTTCGCGCTGTTCGCCTTCGGCGCGCTGTTCGGCTTCGTCGGGCTCTTGATTGCGGTACCCGCCTCGGCGGCGATTGCCGTGCTGGTGCGTTTCGCCATAGCCCGCTATCTCGAGTCGCCACTCTACAAAGGTCATGCCGACGAGACCGCGTCGCCACTGCCGGCCGATCGCGGCGGCGGCCATCGCTCGAAGACGCGGAGCTGACATGCCCGCGGAGCGATCCTACCCGCCGCGCCAGCTGCCGCTCGATCTCGGCCACGGCACCGGCTATTCGCGCGACGAGCTCGTCGTCTCGGGCACCAACGCGCAGGCGGCATCGCTGATCGACCGCTGGCCGGACTGGCCGTCGCCGGTCGTGGTGCTGGCAGGGCCGCCCGGCTCGGGCAAGACGCATCTCGCCCGGATCTGGCAGGAGCGGGCGCATGCCGTCGCCATCGACCCCGGCCGGATCGGCGAGCACATTGCCGGGACCGGCGCCAGGCCGGCGCTCATCGACGACGTCGACAAGGCGGCGATCGACGAGCAGGGCCTGTTCCACCTGATCAACGAAGTGCGCGGCGCGGGCTCGACGTTGCTCTTGACGGCGCGGCGCTTCCCCTCGGCCTGGCGCGTCGCGCTGCCCGATCTCGTCTCGCGGCTGAAGGCGGCTGCGACCGTCGAGATCCACGAGCCCGACGACCTTTTGCTTGCCGGCGTCATCACCAAGCTCTTCGCCGACCGCCAGATCGAGGTCGAGCCGCATGTGGTGCAATATCTGGTGCGCCGCATCGAGCGTTCGCTCGGCACCGCCATGCGCGTCGTCGAGCGCCTTGACCGCGCGGCCCTCGAACGCAAGACGCCGATCACCCGCGCTTTGGCGGCCGAGACCGTCAGCGCCATGGACGAAGGGCAGGGCGAGTTCGATATCTGACATTGGCGCCGCCTGCGCGTGACATCGGGGTCGCACAATGCTATATGTGATAGCAATGAAATCGGAATGATATCAATGGCGGCAGTCACAATCAGAAATCTTCCTGAGGAGACACATCGCGCCCTGCGTGTGCGCGCGGCCCTCAATGGCCGCAGCACGGAAGCGGAAATACGCGCCATCCTCCAGGATGCCGTCCGGCCGGAGGGGCGTGTCAAAATCGGCTCCTTGCTGGCAAGCATTGCTGGCCGGGCCGGTGTGAACGACGAGGACGTCGACGCTTTGGAGGAAGCTGTCCGCAAAAGCCCTGCTGAACCTCTGAAGTTCGAATGATCCTCCTGGACACCAATGTCGTTTCGGAGGTGATGAGACCAGAACCGCATCCCGCGGTTCTGGCATGGCTGGATGCTCAGGCTGCAGAGACACTCTATTTGTCCAGCATTACGCTCGCTGAAGTGCTGTTCGGCATCGAGGTCATGCCAGCAGGCCGCCGCAGAAACGCGCTGGCTGAGACCTTTGCCGGAGTATGCGCGATCTTCGATCGACGCATCCTGGTCTTCGACGCCGAGGCGGCGCGCCGCTATGCCGATCTTGCCGCAAAGGCCAGAGCCGCCGGAAAGGGATTTCCCGTGCCTGATGGGTACATCGCAGCCGTCGCCGCCGCAAAAGGCTTTCAGGTTGCGTCGCGTGACACGGCGCCGTTCCATGCGGCCGGGGTCTCCGTGATCAATCCGTGGGCGCCTGCGGCGTAGCCGTCCCATTCCGGAACAGTCCTTCCGGCATCAGTCTTGCAAGGCAGACAGTGCCGGTTGATCCCGGCCCCGGTCGCGTTCCAGATCGGGTTGTAGGCTCGCCGGGCTCGAGGTGTTGGGGTTCTCGCCCGGCGGGTTTACCGTTGCTGCGGCCGAGTGGGCTAGGTCCGCTTACCCCTGAGCCTGTTCCGCAGCCTTCGCCATTGCCGCCGCCACCACGGCTTCGGCTTGCGCTGGACCAGCACCATCTTGCCGTCGATCACTGCGTCGTCGACCCAGTCGTGGACCTGCATGCGCCAGTTCGCCCTGACGCGGGCAAGCAGGAGCAAGGGGTCCTCGCCAGTGGTCCGCACCAACTCCGGGTCCCTCAACGCCCGGTGGAAGTCGAAAGCCTGGTCGATCAGCGCGCGCGGGAAAACGATCTGCCGACGCATGCGGTGGAAGTCGGTGCCCTGGCCGTTGACCATGGTGCGGGCTCCGATCCATTGATGCAGCCGTACTCCCGTCAGCCTCTCGCGAGGCGGCCGGAA
>JAFKFE010000698.1:0-1014 GCA_017308345.1 Alphaproteobacteria bacterium
CATCGGATGGCCTGATAACCCTCGGTACGAATTCCCTGGAGTAGATGGCCTTCCGGGCATGCCACGCGGTAATACTGCGTCTGCGATTGCGACGAATCCGGAGAGCTGATCCCCCCCATCAGTTCTTTTGCCCGCCCCAGAAAACCCAACGCTCGCCATCTCCTGTTCTGGATTCGATTTGCTTTGGCATGGCAAGACGTGCGTGCTTCTTACGCGCCTCGGCCGGCCGCGCATCCTCCGGCCGCACCACGAGCATGCCGTCGCCGGGTCTGGCGCCGGGCGTGCTCAGGCTGTCGGCGGCGGCGCCCCGCACGCTGAACAGCCCGTCGCGCACGGTGCCGGGCACAACCGAGAAGCCGCCGATGAAGCCGGCGACGAAGGAGTCGGCCGGCTGCTCGTAGATCGCCCGCGGCGTGTCGAACTGGGCGATGCGGCCGTCGCGCATCACGGCGATGCGATCCGAAACGGCCATGGCTTCGGCCTGGTCATGCGTCACATAGATGACGGTGGCGGCCTCGCGGCGCACCAGTTCCATCATCTCGATGCGCATGTCCTCGCGCAGCGCCGCGTCGAGATTGCTGAGCGGCTCGTCGAACAGCATCAGGGCCGGCCGCGCCGCCAGGCAGCGGGCGATGGCGACACGCTGCTGCTGCCCGCCCGACAATTCCGACGGGTAGCGGTCGCGATAGGGCGCGAGCCGCGTGACCTCCAGCGCGTGGCCGAGGCGGGCGGCGATCTCCGGCTCGGCAAGACGCCGCGCGCGCAGCCCGAACGACAAATTGCCGGCCACCGTCATATGCGGCCACAGCGCGTAGTCCTGGAACACCATGCCGATCCGGCGCTTTTCCGCCGGCAGGACGGATTTCTCGCTCCAGACGACACGCTCGCCGAGCCTGATCGTGCCCCGGTCCGGGTCGATCAGCCCGGCGATGCTGCGCAACAGCGTGGTCTTGCCGGAACCGCTCGGGCCGAGCAGCGACACCACCTCGCCGGCCTTGATGGCGAGGTCGAGGC
>JAFKFE010000698.1:1075-4487 GCA_017308345.1 Alphaproteobacteria bacterium
AGCACGGCGCGGCCGCCGAGCGATTTCGAGACGCCGGCGCAATGGAGCGAGGCGGTCATGACGGTTCTCCCGATGCCGCCGGGATGCCTTCCGGCCGGCCGAAGGCGATGATGCGCTTGAGCGGATACCAGATCAACGCCGCCGCGCCGCCGGCGGCGGCCATGGCGGCAAGCGCCATGGCGCAGGCCAGCCCGTCGCGATCGTGGCTGAACAGCTTCAGGATCAGGGTCGGCGCGGGCGGGCCGCTTTGCGGGATCAGCATCTGCGACATGGGCAATTCGAACACGGTGCGGATGAAGGTGAGCAGGAAGGCCGTGACGACGCTGAGCAGGATCAGCGGCAGCGTCACCGATATCAGACGCCGGATCGCGCCGACGCCCGAGAGCCGCGCGGCGTCGGTCAAGCTTGGCGCCAGCTGGCCGATGGCCGAGAGGATGACCACCAGGCAATAGGGCAGCGCCGCCGCCACATAGCCCATGACCAGCAGCGAGCCGTCGCCATAATGCGGAAACGGCCAGTCGCGGAAGCCGGGCAGCCGGTTCCAGACCAGGATGTAGCCGAAGCCGAGCACGATGCCCGGGATCGCGACCGCGCCGAGCGAGAGGCCGAGCACGGCGGTGCGCATGACGGCGCTCGAACGATCGAGCCGGGCCGAGAGCAGCAAGGCCAGCGTGCTGGCGATGATTGCGGTCAGGCCGGCGTAGAAAAGGCTGCGCATCAGCCCGTCATTGGCTGGTGTGTCGAGGCTGAGCGCGGCGTCGAGATTGACCAGGGTGAAGTTGCCGGGCTCGAGGCCGTGGCCAAGCGTGCTGGTCAGCGCCCTTGCCGCGATCGCGCCGAGCGGCAGGATCAGCGCCAGGAAAGCGACCAGAAGCGCCATCGCAAACACAAGCCAGCGCCAGGCGCCGAGCTGGTAGCGGCGCGCCGGCCTGGCGCGTCCGGAAATGAGATGCGGATCGGCGCGCCGGCGCAGCAGGCGGTCGGCAACGACGACGAGCAGGACCAGCGCCAGCAGCACCAGGGCTTGCGCGCCGGCGGCCGGGAAATCGACCGGATAGTCGCTTGCCGCGGCATAGATGCCATAGGTCAGCACGCCGAAGCTCGACATCCTGGCGATCGTCGAGGCGAGGCCGAAATCGGACAGCACTTCGGCGAAGGTGGCGATGAAGGAGAGCACGATCGCCGGCGCCAGCAAGGGGCCGTTGACGCGCAGCCAGATCCTGAGCGGGCCGGCGCCGGACAGGCGCGCGGCGTCCTCCAGCTCGGCGCCGAGGCCCGCCAGCGCGCTGCCGATAATGA
Source organism: Alphaproteobacteria bacterium (assembly GCA_017308345.1). Lineage (GTDB taxonomy): Bacteria > Pseudomonadota > Alphaproteobacteria > Rhizobiales > Rhizobiaceae > Mesorhizobium. The sequence goes on from JAFKFE010000698.1 coordinate 2,375, forward strand.
ACGCCGCCAGGGGGAAGAGGCTCAGCGTGTGCACGAAGACCAGGCCGGCCAGCCCGAAGAAGGAAGCGCCGAGCGAGGGCGGCAACAGGCCGAGCTGCGCCAGATAGCCGCCCGACGACATCAGCAGCACCCAGGCCAGCGCCTTCAGGTAGGATGGGGTCAGGAACACCAGCCAGGGCACCAGCGAAATCGCGCCGCGCAGCGGGATGTCGCAACGCTGGACGAGAATTGCGAAGGCGCCGCCAAGGACGGTCGTGGTGAAGGCCGCCAACAGCCCAAGCTCCAGCGAGTGCTGGATCGAGCCGGCGACGGCGGGCGAGGATAGGGTGCGCACGAGCGGTTCGGCACTGAGGAGAGCTTGCGCGCCATCGGCCGCGAACAGGCCGGGCATGACGGCCTGGAGCAGGACGAGCGCGAGCGGCAGGCCGATCAGCAGCGCGAACACGGCATAGACCGCCAGCGGTCCGCCAAGGCGCGCCAGCGCGGGCAGGCGCCTGAGCGCCCACCCGCTTGCGCCGATGCCGCCGGCTGCGGCATCGAATTTCTGCACCATCGTCATTGCCTGGCGAGCGCGGTCACTGGACGAACTTGTCCTTGTACCACTGCTTCCACTCGGTCTCGTGCGCCGAGGCGACCTTGTCGTCGAGATGGGTGTAGGCGATGCTGGTCTCGCGGCCGGGCTTGGGCTTCACGCCCTTGATGACGGGGATGTAGAAGAAGTCGGTGTCGTCGCCGTTTTGCATCGCGGCCTGGCCATCGGCGCTGGTGACGAACTCGATGAACTTCTTCGCGGCATCCATGTGCTGCGTCCTGGCGCTGATGCCGAGGCCCTGCGGCAGCGAGACCGAGCCTTCGCTCGGATAGACGGCGACGACCGGTTCGCCCGCGGCGATCTTGGAGAAGATGGCGCTGTCCTGGTTGATGCCGACCGAGGCGTCGCCGGTGAGCACGGCCTTGTTGACCTTGCCGCCGCTGGAAAGCCCCGAGATCGACTTGTTGGTCAGCGTCCTGGCGAGCAGTTCCTTGCCGGCCTCGACGCCGTTGGTCTGGAACAGGCCGGCGAGCCACTGATAGGCCGGGCCGGAAAGGTTCGGGTCCTTGGCGGCGACGCTGCCGGCGAAGCCTTGCAGGTCAGCCCAGGATTTCGGCATCTTGTCGGCCTTGACCTTCTTTGTGTTGACCTCGATCGCGGTGGTGCTGGTGCCGGTCGGCAGGAAGGCGTGGCTTTGCGGGATCAGCGACTTGCCGAGATCGGTCCAGGCGATCTTGTCATAGGCCTCGGCCGGCACGGGCTGCAGCACATGGTCGGCCGCCATGCGCTCCATCACGGCGGAACCGTCGAGCCAGACGATGTCGAATTGCGGGTTGCCGCCCTCGGCGGCGATCTTGCCCAGCGTCTCGCCGGTGCTGCCGGGTTCGACGACGTCGACGGTCAGCCCGGTCTTGGCCTCGAAGGCCTTGGCGACCGGGCCGGCGAAGTCGAGCGCGTCATAGAGCACCAGATCGGCGGCGCAGGCTGGCGCGGCGATGGATAGGGCCGTCAAACTCAACGCAAGTCCAAGCGTTGCCTTTATAGTCATTTCGCTCTCCTGTTGTTCGAGAAGGCAAAGTAATGCCAATTTTATATTAGCTTGTGTTTGCTGACACTTTTATGTCGGTGGCGATTACTTCTTGCGCGTTCCTCGCTTTATCCATGCCTTGTCGATCGCGCCGCGCAGGGCGCTCAGCCGGTCCAGGCTGTCGAACGCGGTCTCGCCGGCCTTGGCCGCGAGCGCGACGATCATCGCCTCGATGAGCACCATGGTGCCGCCATGGGTGGCGAGGTGATCCGCCTTGCCGCGCGGGACCGGCAGCGTGGCCGCCACCCTGTCGGAGACGAGCGGCCCGAGATTGTCGCTGATCAGCACAACAGGCACGTCATGCAGCCCGGCCTGGTCGAGCACGATCTCGACCTCACGATAGAGCGGCGCGTAGGCCATCATCAGCACCGCATCGCCGCTTTCCAGCCACAGCAGGCGATCGGCAAGCGCTACGCCCGACACTGAAAGCGCGCTGCTCGGCAGGCCGATCCTGTTGAATTGCAGGGCCGCGTATTCGGCGATGGCGCCCGACG
>JAFKFE010000699.1 GCA_017308345.1 Alphaproteobacteria bacterium
AAGCGTTCCTCATACTGCGCGCGCAGGGCCTGGGTCTGCCGATCGTGCTCGCCCCGCTGGTGCTGGTTGTCATGAACGTGGTCTATTCGCTCTCGGCCTATCCGGCCGGCGCGCTATCGGATCGCGTCAATCGCCTGACGATGCTCATTCTCGGCTTTCTGGTCCTGATTGCCTCGGACATCGTGCTGGCGTTCCCCGGAAATCTGGTGGGCGCAGCGCTGGGCGTGGGCCTGTGGGGCCTGCATCTGGGACTCACGCAGGGCCTGCTGGCAACGCTCGTTGCCGATACGGCCCCGGCGGAACTGCGAGGCACCGCCTTCGGGATGTTCAACCTGTCGAGTGGACTTGCGCTGCTGGCCGCCAGCCTGCTGGCGGGCACGCTCTGGGAGCTTTTCGGCCCGAGCATGACATTCCTGGCGGGCGCGGGCTTCACAGCGCTGGCGCTCCTCGGCCTCGGCCTCGTCCGTTGGCTGACGCCGACCCTTGGCAATAACGCAAACACCGCAGCGGAAGAAAGCTCGGCATCCAACCGGCCCTGATGAAGTTCCAGACGGCTTGTCGCGGAAGTGCGGCTCCTGATCGTCCCAGCGGCCAATTGACTCGCATCAAGGCCGATCGGCGACAACGCGGCTATGGGAATTGGTCGGATAGTCTTGGAGACCACCATGGCTCACAAACAGGTATTGTTCCGCTCGGCGGCGCGCGAAAAGATCCTGCGCGGCGCGACCCAACTCGCCGACGCCGTGCGGGTGACGCTCGGCCCGCGTTCGAAGTCGGTTCTGATCGAGCGGAAATGGGGCGCGCCTATCGTCTGCAACGACGGGGTGACGATCGCCAAGGAATTCGACCTGAAGGATCCGGAAGAAAATCTCGGCGCGCGCATGCTGAGGCAGGCGGCCGAGAAGACGGGCGACATGGTCGGCGACGGAACGAGCACCTCGACCATACTTGCCCACGCGATGTTCGCCGACGGCGTGCGCAACGTGGTCGCCGGCGCGAGCGCGATCGACATCAAGCGTGGCCTCGACCGCGCGACGAAGCGGGCGATCGAGACGCTCAAGCAGATATCGCGGCCGGTCTCGACCAGGCGCGAGAAGGAACAGGTGGCGACGATCTCCGCCCACAACGATCCGCTCATCGGCGAACTGATCGGCGAGGCCATGGAGAAGGTCGGCGGCGAAGGCGTCATCACGGTCGAGGAATCGAAGACCACCGAAACGGTCCTCGACGTGGTCGAAGGCATGCAATTCGACCGCGGCTTCCTTTCCCCCTATTTCGTGACCGACACCGAAAAGATGGAGGCGGTGCTGGAAGACGCGCTCGTGCTCATCGTCGAGAAGAAGATCTCCTCGCTCAACGACCTCATCAAGCTGCTCGAGGCCGTGGCGAAATCCGGTTCGCCTCTGCTTGTGATCGCGGAGGACGTCGAGGGCGAGGCGCTGGCCACGCTCATCGTCAACCAGATCCGCGGCACGTTCAAGAACTGCGCCGTGAAGGCGCCGGGCTTCGGTGACCGCCGCAAAGCCATGCTGCAGGACATTGCCGTCCTGACGGGCGGGCAGGTCATTTCGGAGGACATCGGCCTCAAGCTCGAGAACGTGGCGATGGCTCAGCTGGGGCGCGCCAAGCGCGTGGTCGTCGACAAGGACAACACCACGATCATCGGCGGCAGCGGTGACCAGAAAGCGATCAAGGGGCGCGTCGAGCAGATCCGGCGAGAGATCAGCGATACGACCAGCGATTATGATCGCGAGAAGCTCCAGGAACGGCTCGCCAAGCTCGCAGGCGGTGTAGCCGTCATCAAGGTGGGGGCGCCTACGGAAGCCGAGATGAAGTCCAAGAAGGAAGCGCTCGACGACGCCATCAGCGCCACCAAGGCGGCGGTCGCGGAAGGCGTGGTGCCCGGCGGCGGACTTGCCTTGCTGCGCTGCATCGGCCCGGTGACCGAGGAAGAAGCGCGATGCGAGGGCGATGAGCGCACCGGTGTCCAGATCCTCAGGCGCGCGCTCGAGATGCCCGTGCGCCAGATCGCGGAGAATTCAGCGGTCGACGGCGGCGTGGTCATCGCCAAGATGATCGAAGGCAAGGGAAACTTCGGCTTCGATGCCGGCCGCAAGGAATATGTCGACCTGGTCGAGGCCGGCATCATCGACCCGACCAAGGTCGTGCGCATCGCGCTGGAGAACGCCGTCTCCGTCGCCAGCGTGCTCCTGCTGACCGAAGCGACCATGACCGAGATCCCGGAGCCGGCGAAGGAGCGCGCGCTTGAACCGGAGATGCCGATGTAGCCAGCGCGAATGATGCCGGAACCGGAGCGGCATGCCTCAGTGAGACATCAACACCGGCAAGCGCAGGTCCGACAGTATTCCCTCGGTTGCCCCGCCGAGCACGAAGTCGCGGATGCGTGAATGGCCCCATCCGCCCATGACGAGGAGGCTGCCATTGATCCTCATGGCATGGTCCTGGAGCGCGGCGCCGATTTCTTTGCCGCCCGCGTGAATCGCCTCGGCCCTGACCCGCAGACCTCGCGCCGTGAGACCATGCGCAAGGCGATCGCCGATATCCTCGCGCGGCAGAACTTTCTCGTCCGTCACGGTGATGATCGATATTGCCGATGCCCGTTCCAGAAAAGGCCTGGCATCGGCCACGGCCCTTGCGGCCACGCGGCTGCCGTCCCAGGCGATAACCACGTGATCGAGCGCGCCGACAGCCTCGTCGCCCGGAAGGATCAGGGTAGGCCGGCCGGAGCTGAACACAACCTCCTCCGCGGTCATGCGGATGGACTCGGTATCGCGCGCCCATCCCACCATGCAGAGATCAAAATAGCGTCCTTCCGCGGCGGCGGCTTCTCCGATCAGGACGGGCTGCGCCTTCAACTCCTGACGGGTCAAGGTGACTTTGCATCGCGCGGCTTCGGCCGCAGCTTCGTCCAGCAGGGCCTTGCCGCGGCTCCTGCTGGCCGCCTTGACCTCGCGGATCTTCGCGGGAAGATCGAGCAGGAAGCTGGACAACGCGTTCGAAACATCCGGAATGTCGACATTGATGACCGCCACATCCAGCGTGGCGCCGAGATGGCTGGCCACCGCCACCGCGTTAGACGCGATCTTCGGCCCCGGCGGGTCCGGATAGGTCGGCAGGAACAGGGATGCTAGTATCTGCATAGGCTTGTCCTCCTTCGCTGTCATGCCTGCCCGGCGGGCACGGATTGCCGTGGCTGTTCAGTTCGACAGCAGCCTGTGGAACGAGCCTGACTTGAGCAAGGACCGCGTCGCGCCCCCGAACGCCCATTCGCGGAACCGGCTATGGCCATAGCCACCGGCCACGATGAGATCGGCTCCGACCCGGTTGGCCTCGACGACGATCGAGTCGCCCACCGATCCCCCGTCGCCTTCAAGCAGCCGGG
>JAFKFE010000700.1:0-2301 GCA_017308345.1 Alphaproteobacteria bacterium
CCAGCCGCGTCTATCTCGGCGTGCATTGGCCATCCGACGTGCTTGCCGGCTGGTGCGCGGGCTTTGCCTGGGCCATGCTGTGCTGGCTCGCCGCACGCCTGCTGCAGCGGCGCAAGGTGATGGCCGACAGCGACTGATCGATAGCTAAGACATGTAAAATGATGCTTGAGGCATTGTAATATTTACAATATGCATCTTTTACAGGTTTCAGAGACGGGTTTCGGCCAATGATCACTGCCGCACAGATGCGCGCCGCGCGGGCGTTGACCGGCATCGACCAGAAGACGCTCGCCGAGCGAGCCGGGGTCTCGCTTCCGACGATCCAGCGCATGGAAGCGAGCGACGGCGTCGTCAGGGGCGTGGTCGACACGCTGATGAAGGTCATCCAGGCGCTCGACGAAGCCGGCGTGGAGCTACTCGGCGAGAACCAGGCCAGCGAGCGCGGCGGCAGGGGCGTGCGCCTCAAGGCCATCGCGGCGCAGAACCCGCAAGGCTGAGCCGCCAGGGCCGGATCGGCCGGTCGACGGGATGCTCTCTCAAACCGTCGCTTCGATCGGCTCGGCAAGCTTCGGGTTGGAGCGCGCGGCGATCAGGCAGCCGGCGACGATGAGGCACGCCCCCGTCAGCGTGGTCCAGGTCACCTTCTCGCCGAAGAAGAGCCAGCCGAACGCGATCGCCCAGATGAAGGCCGAATATTCGGTCGGGATCAGATATTGCGCCTCGGCGCGGGCATAGGACCAGCTCATCAGGAATTGCCCGGCGAGCGACAGCACCGTCACTCCGATCAGGAGAGGCCACAGCTCGCTCGGCAGCGCCACCGCGAACCAGGGCGCGGCGAAACCGAGGATGATCGCGACGAAGAGGTTCTGGAACAGCATGATCTCGACGGGTCTGGCCAAGAGCGCCTGCCGCCGGGAGAGGATCAGATTGTAGGCATAGAACACTGTCGACGCGAGCACCGCGACAGTCCCCAGCAGGGCATCCCGCGAATGGCTTGCCGCCCCGAACTGGCCTGCCAATATGATCGCGACGCCCGCCATGCCGGTTAGCGACGCCCATACCGCCTGCCGCCCTATGCGCTCGCCCAACAGCAGCGCCGCGAGGAGGAGCGCAAACAGCGGCGCGATGAAGCTGAGCCCGATCGCCTCGGCGAGCGGCAGCCTGGCCAGGCCCCAGAAGAACAGGACCAGGACGATGCCGACGATCGCGGCGCGCTGCGCATGCAGGCCCAGCACGGGAAGGGTCGGTTTCGAGCGCGGCCCGGCCGACCATGCCGCGCCAGCGGCCAGGGCCGCGGCCATGCTGCGCCACAGCAGCGTGTTGTACACGCCCACCGCGATGACCAGGGACTTCATCGCCACGTCCATCCCGGACAGCAGGAAGATCGCCAGCGCGCATATGAGCACGGGGATCATCGGGGAAACGGCGCCGGCCAGGCTGGATGTCTTCACGGCTTGGTTCATCGCAGCCGGATATCCCGCCGCCAAGCACGCAGCCAGATGGCAGCGCCGCCGATATGGCGGTCCAATCCGACCGGCGTCGTTGCCGCGCGATGGGCGATTCAACGAAACACCATTTCGGTCTAGTCGAGGCCGAGCGCCGCGACCTCGCCCTCGCCCATCAGCGGCACATAAATGGTCTTCTTGCCGTCGGTGCCGATGTCGGCGCTGCCCGGCTTGAAGTGCGCCACTACCGTCGGAGCGCCGCCGGACTTGTAGCTGTAAAGCGTGCCGGTCATGTAGGCGGTGGCGTAGATGGTGTCACGAATAGCGATGACGCCATCGAGGTCGGCGAATTTCTGCGCGCCGGGCAACGGCGTGATCTTCCTGGTGGCGAGGTCGACCGACAGCAGGCCGCCCGGCTCGACGGTGCTGAAATCGGCCTTGTTGATGCCCTTGCCCCAGGACGCGACGATCAGCCTGCCGCCATCGGCGAACACGCCGTTGGGCGAGGCAAGCAGCGCATCCCTGACGAACAGTTCGGGCCTGTCGCCGTCGATGCGGTAGATCGTGTCGGCCAGCATGTCGCTGACATAGACCTTGCCGGTGTCGTCGGCGGTCATGTCGTTGAGGAAGACCGCGCCAGGCACATCAATGGTCTCGACCAGCTTGCCGGTGGCGAGATCGACGACGCGCACCTTGGTGATGTCGGCGGCATAGAGCCTGCCACTTGCGATCGCCATGCCCTTGGGTGCGTCCATGCCGTCCACCCAGTGGCTCGATATGACCTTGCCCTCCATCGACAGCAGCGACAGGTAGCCGTTGCCGTCGGCATCGCCGGGACCCACGATGAAGACGTAAG
>JAFKFE010000700.1:2368-5763 GCA_017308345.1 Alphaproteobacteria bacterium
CGGCGATGTTGGAGACGACGATGCGGTTGCGGCCGGCATCGACGAGCGCCGATTCCGGCTGCTCGAAACCGGAGGCGCGCCAGAGCTCGCCGGCCCGCGCGACGGACATGGCGGCGGCGATGGCGAGGACGGTTGAAATGAGACGTTTCATGGGTGCTCTCCTGTGATGACGCCGGAGAGCTAAGGTTTCCGATACTTTTCTGAAAGCTGGAAAGAGACTAGTATCGTTCTTCGATACCAGCTCGCACGGACAGAGGTGCAGTTCATGAACGGTCCGATCTTCGAGGCGCTGAAACGGACGCTGAAGGCCAAGGGCCTGACCTACCGGATGCTGGCCGAGCGCATGGGCGTTTCGGAGCCGACGGTGAAGCGCATCTTCCACGAGCGGAACTGCAAGCTCGACCGGCTGATGGAGATCTGCGCGGCGGCGGATGTCGAGCTGGAGAACGTGCTGGGCGCCATGAACCGCGGCCCGGGCCCGGCCAACCGCGTTTCGCCGGAGATCGAACGCAGGCTGGCGGCTCGGCCGGCGCTGCTCTTCGTCTTCATCATGCTTTCGGAGAAATTCACGGCCGAGGGCATCATGCGCTCGCAAGGGCTGAGCGAGGCGTCGATGTTCCTCTACCTGCGCGACCTCGAGGAACTCGGGCTGGTGGCGCTGGGGCGCGGACTGTCGGCAAGGCTGCTGGTCGACACGCCGATCCAGTGGGATTTCGAGGGTCCGCTGAAGCCGCATTTCGAGATGACCAACAAGAACTTCATCGGCTGGGCGATCGGCCATATGGAACAGGCCGCGACCTTCATCAGCTTTTCCAGGCGGATGCGGCCTGAGACGGCTGAGATGCTGCGGCGTGAGGCCGACGAGTTGGCCGAGCGTGCAAAACTGCTCGCCCATCACGACCAGCACACCACGCCGGAGGACCAGCTCACCGGCTACAAATGGACCTTTGCCTTCGGGGCGACGCCGTTTCCGGCGATCATGCCGATCGGGCCGCACCCGCGGGATGCCGGGGCGACCCCTCCCGGCCGCACCGCCTCCGGCAGGGCGCGGCAGCCGGCATAGCTATTCGGCGGCGTTGGCCTCGGCCTCGTCATCGTCCCAAGTCACCGCCCGGTAGTCGAAGCCGAATTCCAGCGTCGGCTTGATGATCTGGAAGAAAGGCGACAGGTCGAAATCGCGCGGTGTGTAGAGCGAGTGATGGCGGATGTGCAGGATTTCCCTGCGCATGTAGTTCGACCGAGCCGAGGCGCGCCCGGGCGCCAGTGTGATCTCGGGCAGGATCGGATATCGGATCTGCCCATAGGCCTCGGCGATCAGCGTTGAGCAGATCGCCCGGGTCGGGTCGCCGGAACCGAAGGCGATCATGCGGCGGCGCCATCGCACCGGTACCGGCGGCGTGGGCAGGAAATAGCGCAGCATATCGAAGATATTCTTCAGATCGTATTTCAGGCCGAGTTTGCCGATCATGAAGGCCACGACTTGATCCCGATCCTCGGGCGCAAGCCCGCTGGCCCTGCAGATGCGGGTGTTGTAGCTGCGATAGCGCGACAACGGCACCGCAACACAGCCCTGGCCGAGCGTCACCTCGATCAGCCGCGGCCGTTCCGATCCGTCTTCCGGCTCGGGCAAGGCATCGCCGACATAGAAGGCCGCATGCGACCAGGTCGACTGCGTCAGGTACTTGATCGCCGCGGATATCTTCTGGTTGCCTTCGACAAGCAGGATATCGCCCGGCTGCAGCGAGCGGCGCAGCGTCTCGGCGTCCGACGGCGTGTAGGGCTCATAGCCCGAGGACTCGTCCTGCAACCGGCCGGCAAGCCAGCGGCCAAGTCGGTCGAGAACGGTATCGCCGGGAGCACTCATGCCACACGGCGATTAGCACAGCCCGGCCTCTTAGACCATGATCAGGCCGACGGCACGCCCGCATCCTCGCGGGGCCCGGCGAGATCGTCGCGCGCCTTGCGGGCGAGCTTCCTGGCCGAGCGTTTGGGGCTGTCGCCGAACAACTCGGCCGCATCGGCGAGACAGGACTTGCGGAGATCCTTCTCCGCGCGCTTGAGGAGCTTCGAAAGAAGCTTCGTGTCCTCCGGCGGACCGAGCGGCTCGCCTCCGGCATCGAGCAGGGCGCGCATGACGAAGACGTCGTGCAATTCGCCGAGCTGCTCGCCGAGCTTGTCGACCGCCTTGCGGCGCGCCTTGATCGGCGTCGGCCACAAGCGGCCGAGCAGGGACAGATGCATGGAGTGCGTCTTGGCCGCCTTGCGCAGGTCGTGGAAATCCTCGTCCGCGCCGCGCGCCTCCGCCTTGTCCAGCGCCTTCTTCGCCCGCCGCAAGGTGGCGCGGGCGCCCTCGGCCAGGATGTCGGCCGCCTGCTCCGGCTGATCGGGCAGGGTCAGCCTGACGATGCGCTCCAGCCCCTCCCGGCAGGCGGCCGTCGCCGCGTTGATGGCGGCGTCGAGGCCGGGACCGGCATGGAACTCGTGCTGGCGCAGCACCAGCCGCTCGCGCACGGGATCGAGGCCGCCTCCGTCCGATTGCCCGGGATAGGCATCGGCCAGGCGGTCGATGGTCTCGATGAGCGCGGTCGCCTCGCGCGGGCCGGCCAGCAGCGCCGACACCTGCTTGTAACATTCGTTCTCGGTCTGGCAGAACGGTTCGTCTCCGGAACGAACCAGGCGCAGCAGGGCACGCACGCCCTTCAGCCGCTTGCGGCATTTGTGCAGCCCCTGCTCCGGCTTCTCGCGCGCCGTCTCGAGATGGCTGATTGCCTTGCCGATCTCGTCGGCCAATATGCGCCTGACCTCGCCGGTCAGCGGCAAGCGCGGATCGATACGGAAGCTCATGCGGCGATCTCCGGAATCCCCCCGAGGGCCAGCGACGCGTTGTAGAATCTCGACTCGCCGGTGACCTCGCGACCGAGCCAGTCGGGCAGCATTTCGTCAGATACGTCCTCCGGCGTTTCCAGCTCCGCGATCACCAATCCCGCGAGCTTGCCGCCGAAAACATCGACTTCATAGAGATAGCCGCGGTGTCTAACATGGTGGCGTGTCTTCTCGATGACACGTCCGATGGCGAACGCCATCATTTCCTCGGCCTCGGCGAGCGGGATCGAATATTCGAATTCGTCGCGCTCGCGCGCCCTGTGGCCGAACTTCAGCGTCAGCCTGGCGGAGCGCCCATCACTGATGCGCACGCGCACCGTGCGGCCGGGCTGGGCAGCGAGATAGAACTGACGAATGCGGATCTCCGCCTCGACCCTGTCGCGCCAGGCGGGAGAGGAGACCAGGAACTTACGCTCGACTTCCTTGCCCATGGCCGCGCACTAAAGCCTGTGAGGGCCGGGAAGGCAAGCCGAGTCGGGAGTCAAATTTGACTTTAATCAATCGATTGATTA